>NZ_JBFAAX010000170.1:0-11257 GCF_040639995.1 Actinosynnema sp. NPDC023658
CCGGGCCGTTGGGCGGCTGGCCGGCACCGGGCCGGTTCTGCGCCGCGACCGGACCGTTCTGCGGCGAACCGGACCCGTTCTGCGGCGAACCCGGGGCGTTGGAGGCGGTCCCACCGGAGGGCCGGGCGTCGTCACCGGTCTCGGCGGCCTCACCCCCGCCCTCACGCGCCTCACGACGGCGGCGCACGTGGTTCAGGACGCTGTCACCGCCGAACGTGGCCGCCATCGTCAGCAGCATCAGCAGCACGAACGCCGCGCCCGCGTACCGGACCTTGCCGCCGATCTGCGCCTCCGCCGCGGTCGGGTTCACGATCACCTGGGAGGTGATGAACGTCGACGCCGGCGCCTTCAGCGAGGTCTGCTGCTTGTCCAGCTCCTGCGTGGCGAACTCCATCACCTTGGTGACCATCCGCTCCGCGGCCTCCGGCGAGCTGCCGTCCGCGGTCACGAACAGGAACGGGCCGGCCTGACCGCCGCCGGCCGCGGTGAAGTTGTCCGTCGAGTCCTTGTCCAGGCCCAGCGACTCCTTGCGGGTCTTCGGGTCGGCCAGGATCTGCGCCAGGATCTGCGAGGTGGTCGAGAGGCTGCCGTCGAACGCCAGCAGCGGGTTGACCCGCACGGCGTCCTCGGGCGAGATCTTCTCCGAGAACGTGCCACCGGCGGACGGCGAGGTGAGCACCATCACCCCGGAGGACTGGTAGCGCGTCGGGATGGACAGGAACACCCCGGCGGCGACGGCGACAGCCGTGATCGCCGCCGGCAGGGCGATGTACCACCGCCTGCGCAGCGTTCGCACGGCGCCCCAGAAGTCCATCCGCTCCCCGATCCACGTTTACCCCGCGTAGGTGCGCGCAGGGTGTTGTTACTCTGAAATCGGCCGACTCGCGCCTAGTCGTTACAGGTGGTGATGGACTTGGGCTACCGGCGCGTCGTGCTCGCCGCCGCGGCCATCGTACTGGTCGTGGGTGCCGCGGTGGTGTACGTGACGTCGGTCGCGCGCGACTCCTCACCGGTGCCGGTGGCCTCCGTCGACGGCGACCTGATGTTCGTGGAGCTGGCCGACGGGCGCAGCCGGGTGGAGCAGGTGCGCCTGGCCGACCCCGCGGCCCGCAGCGGCACGCCGATGACGTGCCAGAGGGTGTACCGGTCGGGCGGGACGACGGTGTGCCTGAGGTTGGCCGGACCTGGCCCCACCTACGCCGCCGAGGTGTCGAGGGACGGTGCCGAGGTGCGGACCGTGCCGCTGCCGGGCGTGCCCAGCCGGGCGAAGGTGTCCGCCTCGGGGAACGTGGTCAGCTGGACGTCGTTCGTGACCGGTGACTCCTACTCGGTGCCCGGCGGGTTCTCCACCCGCACCGGTTTCCTCGACGTGCGCACCGGCGAGGCGGTGGAGTCCCTGGAGGGGTTCACCGCGGTCGTCGACGGCCAGGCGCACGGTTCGCAGGACGTGAACTACTGGGGCCTGACCGTGGCGGCCGACGACCGCACGTTCTACGCGACCCTCGCCTCCGCCGGGTACACCTGGCTGGTGAAGGGCGACCTGGTGGAGCGTCGCCTGGAGTCGTTGCGGCGTGACGCCGAGTGCCCGTCCCTGTCCCCGGACGGCACGAAGGTCGCCTACAAGAAGCGCATCGGGCGGCTGGGCCCGTGGGACCTGGCCGTGCTCGACCTGAAGACCGGCGAGGAGCGCAGGCTGCCCGGCACGGCGGGCGTGGACGACCAGGCCACCTGGTTGGACGACGACCGGCTCGCGTTCGCCGCCGTGCCGAAGGACGCGAAGCTCGCCTCGATCCACGTCGTGCCCGCCGACGGCTCGTCCGCCGCCGTGCTGCTGATCCCCGACGCCACCTCGCCGTCCCCGATCTGATTCCCGGCTGACGTCATACCGGAGCACCACGACTTCCCCGTGTCAGAAGGAAAACGTGGTGCTCCGGAGGCTGAACTCGTTACCAGTAGCGGAAAATCCAGCCATATCCGCAAGGATGCCGTTAGGCCCACGACACCGCCCCGCGCCGATGACGACCGGGCCGGCGCGGACGACGCCGTCGGCACCGGCGCGGAGGGCGTGGTGTCGGCGGTGTTCGGCCAGGGCGCGACCGGCGTCGGGTTCTTCTTCCTGCTGTCCGGGTTCGCGCTCACCCGGCCCGCGCGGCGGCGGCTCCTGCGGACCCGCCCGCTCAGTACGACAGCACCCGCCTGAGCACCTTCTCCAGCTCGTGCCCGGCCGCGTCCCACGACCGGCCGGACACGCTGGCGGAGGCGGCCTGGGCGACCGCGCCGAAGTCCGGCAGCGTCACCACGTCGGACAGCGCGCGGGCCAGGTCGTGCGGGGTCGCCGGTGCGTACCGGACGTGGTCGTTGTCCAGCACGACCCGGTTGTGCGCGGCGTCGTTGACGACCGGCAGGCACCCGGCGGCCAGCATCTCGTGCGGCACGAGCGAGACGTTCGTCATCGACAGCGTGAGGCCCGCGTAGCACCGGTTGTAGAGGTCGTTGAGCCGGTCGGGGGTGATCAGCCCGTGGTCGACGTGCCGCGGCCCGAGCCTGCCGATCTTCTCGCCGTAGGTGTGGATGGTGATGTCCGGGTGCCGTTCGGCGAACAGCTCCAGCGCCAGCAGCCCGATCTCGATCGCCCGCCTCGGCGCCAGCCGGCGCGCGTAGAAGACCACGCCGTCCCGCGGCACGCCCTGGCGCAGGTGGTAGCGGTCGGTGTCGCAGCCGAAGTCGAACGAGTCGGCCTCCATGCCCGTCCCGTCGCGCAGCTTCTCGGCCAGGTACCGCCCGGCGGTGAAGCCGTGGAAGCCCATCTTGTAGGTGTTCTCCGCCAGCGCCGACAGCCCGCCGACCGGGAAGAACCACGGCTCGTAGTCCTGCACGAGGTAGAACCGCCTGCCCGCGCACGGGTCGTTGAACGCCGGGTAGGCGGTCATCCACGCGGTCGCGAACACGGCGTGCGCGTCGGCCATCCCCTCGGTCACGTCGTGGACCGACCCGCGGAAGCCCGGGTACGCCGCGCGGATCACCGGCTCGTGGTCCGCCGCACGGCTGCCGTACACGTCGTACAGGTAGAGCCGGCACGTGTGGCCGAGCGACTGGAGGTGCTCGATGAGCCGGAACATCGTGGTGTGCCCGCCGGAGCCGGGTGACGGCGGCGTGCTGACCCAGTTCAGGACGAGCCGCCCGTCCTCCGGGATCGGCGGCACGACGACCGGCTTCCGGACACCGATGTCCGCCGCGCGCACGTCCTCCAAGCGCACCGGGAACACGTCGGCGTCCGCGCCCCACCGCCGGGCCGCCCGGCCGAGCGCACGGGCACCGACCTGGCGGACACCCTGTTCGCGCACGATGCGCGTGACCTGGTGCGCCCGCCGCCGCAACTGCTGGACGACCCTCACGCGCGACTCCTCCGCAACAGACCCAGCACCTCGTGGCGCAGGGGGAACACCACGGCCGCGTACGCCAGCGACGCGAGCGCGCCACCCACGAGCAGCCGCACCAGGGCGCCGTCGACCGCCCACTGCACGCCCGACGCCACCAGGACCATCACCACCCCGCCGAGCACCGGCCGGGCCACCGCCGCGCCCAGCGCCCGCGCCCGCAGCCCGTAGGGCCGGAACGCGATCAGGTACGCGGGCACGATCACCACGAGCACCACCGCGCTCTGCGCCAGCGCCACGCCCCGGATGCCGTCCAGGTGCGCGCCCAGCGCCAGCAGCGGCACGAGCGCGGCCAGCCACACGAGGTGGATGACCAGGATGGCCCGCGAACGCCCGGCGCTGGCCAGGTAGTCGTACCCCAGCTCCAACGCCACCCGCAGCGCGCCGAGCAGCACCAGCAGCGCCAACGCCTGCGCGGCCGGCGCCCACCGCTCGCCGTACACGGTCCGCACCAGCGGGTCGGCCAGCGCCGCCAGCAGCACGCACGCGGGCACGGTCACCAGCGCGAGCAGCCGCAACGCCCGCGCGAACGTGCGCGCGAACAGCTCCGGATCGTCCCTGACCTGCGAGAACGCCGCCAGCGACACGCTGCGCACCGGTTGCGAGAACGCGCCGACCGGCCAGTTCGCCAGGTTGAACGCGAGCAGGTAGAAGCCGAGCGGCACTGTGCCCAGCACGCTGCCGACGATGATGTAGTCGACGTTCAGCACGCCGAACACCAGCAGGCTCGCGCCCGCCAGCGGCAGCCCGAACGCCAGCAGCCCGCGCGCCTGCACCGCGTCGAACCCCGGCCGGTAGCGCTTCGGGGTGTAGGCGAACATCACCGCGGCGGCGACCAGGTTGGTGGCGATCCGCGACCACGCGAGGCTCCACGCGCCGAAGCCGAGCAGCGCGAGCACCACCACGACGGCCGTGCCGACGACGAACGCGGACGTGTCCGCGACGAACTTGTGGTCCTGCCGGAACTCGCGCTGCAACAACGCGCCGGGCACCGCCGACGCGCCCGCGACCACCAGCGACAACGACATCAGCTGGATCACGCCCGTCGCCTGCGGCGTGCCCATCGCCCCGGCGAACCACGGTGCGCCGACCACGCACGCGCTGGCGAGCAGGCAGCCGGAGGCGATCGACAGCGTCGTCACCGTGGGCGCGAGCTCCGCGACGGGCTTGTCCGTGCGCACCAGGGCGACGCTCACGCCCATCTCGCTGATGCTCATCACGATGTTCAGTACGACAAGCGCGACCGCGAACACGCCGAACTGCTCGGGCGCGATCAGCCGGGCGAGCAGGACGCCCACGCCGACCTGGCTGAACCGCTGCACCAGGCTGTTGACCGCGCTCCACCGGATCGCGGAGGTGACCTTGCGCTCCAGACCGGCCCGCCCGGAGCCGTCGGACGGTTGAGAGCTGTCGGGGGACTGCGAGCCGTCGGACGGCTCGGCGGTGTCGGACCGGACCGGGGTGTCGGGCCGCGCGATCTCCGGCGGCTCCAGGTCGGCGGTCACTGGCCGCGCCACTTCCAGACCTGCTTGCCCACGAGACCCGCGCCGCGCTTGACCAGGTGGCTGCCCACGAACAGCTGGGTGCGGCTGGCCAGCTTCGGCCCCACCGCCCGCCGTCGCCGCAACGCCCGGTACTCGGGCAGCCGCGCCACGTCCGGGAACACGCGCCGGGCGAACGCCTCCAGCTCGTCCACCGGAATGTCGGCCAGCTTGTCCCGGTCGTAGGCGCGCACCGCCCGCCACAACGCGTCCTTGGCGATCGACCGGTTGGCCAGCGCCCGCAGCCGCGGCGGCAGGTCGGGGTGCTCGGCGAAGAACCGCTCGAACACGGCCTGCCGCTGCTCCAGGTCGGCGAACAGGGACGAGAACTGCGTGCGCATCATGCTCTGCTGGTGCACCCGGTAGTACGCGGCGGGCTTGCCGCGCACGTAGCCGATGTCGGACACCGCGGCGATGCGCATCCACATCTCCAGGTCGCCGGCGTGCGGCAGGTCCGGCCGGTAGCCGCCGACCCGCTGCTGCACCGACGTGCGCACCACGGCCTCGGGGGACGACAGCACGTTCTGCCCCGTCCGGCAGCGCGCCTCGATCCAGTCCACGCCGGACCACACCGTGCGACCGGCGGGAGGGGTGACCACGGACGGCAGGTCGTCGTGGTCGGTGTAATAAACGACACGTCCGTAGACCATGCCGACGTTCGGGTTCGCCTCGAACACCTCGGCGGCACGGGCCAGCGCGCCCGGCGCCAACAGGTCGTCGGCGGACAGCAGGACCGTGTAGTCGGCCTTCGCCCACTCCAGCAGGCCCTCGTTGTAGGTGGCGATGTGGCCCCGGTTGACCTCGTGCCTGCGGCCCTCCACGCGCGGGTCCCGCACCAGGTCGGCCATGACCTCGGGCGTGTCGTCGCTCGACGTGTCGTCGATGATCAGCACCCGCACGTCCACGCCGGGTTGGTCGAGCACGCTGCGCACGCAGGCGCGCAGGAACCGGGCGTAGTTGTAACAGGGGATGACGACGTCGACCGCAGGTCGTGTCGAGGGCTCAGTCACGTCCTACACATCGTGCGCGACCGCGGATCGTTAACGGCGCGGCCCCGATCCCGATGTACGGGACATACGGGAAGGGGCTCCATGGACCACGTCGTGCTGACGCGTTTCAACCTGCCGTCCGTCGGCGCGGAGAGCGTCGTGCGGGCGCGTGACGGCTGGTTGACCGAACGCGTCGGGCTGTTCGAGCGGTACTGCCTGCCCTCGGTGGCGGCGCAGACCTCGTCGGACTTCCGGTGGCTCATCTACTTCGACCCGGAGAGCCCGGAGTGGCTCAAGGACCGCATCCGGGCGCACGGCGACGCGTACACACCCGTGTTCCGCACGCAGGTGAGCCGGGAGGAGCTGGTCGAGGACGTCTCCGCGCTCTTCCCGGTCAAGGGCGAGCACCTGATCACCACCAACCTCGACAACGACGACGGCCTGGCCGCGAACTTCGTCGCCCGGCTCCAGGCCGAGCGCCCCACCGGCCGCCGCACCGCCCTCTACCTGGCGAACGGGCTGGTCAAGAGCCCGACCGGGTTGTTCGCCCACCACGACCGGGACAACGCGTTCGCGTCCATGCGGGAGACCTGGGACGCCCCGGTGACGTGCTGGGCCGACTGGCACAACCGGCTGCACCGGCACGCCGACGTGGTGTCGCTGGGCGGCCCGCCCGGGTGGTTGCAGGTCGTGCACGGCGGCAACGTGAGCAACCGCACCCGCGGCCGGCTGGTCGCGCCCGCGCCGTACCGGCCGCTGTTCGGCGCGGCGCTGGACGACGTGCCGGAACCCGCGGGCGGGGTGCTCGCCCGTGACCGGTTCGTGGGACATCCCTTGCGGGCGGCCCGGGACGGGGCCCGATACTTGGCCAAGACGGCCGCGCTGCGGCTGCTGGGTCCGGGCGGCTTCGAGAAGGCCAAGCAGGTGCTGGCCGCGCGTGGGCGCGTCCGGGCGCCGAGGTGAACAGGAGCACGACCATGGCCCGTGCCGGTGCGCTGCTCGCGGTGCTCGCGCTGACGGCGTGCACGGCCGAGGCGGCGAGGGAGCCCGACCCGGTGCCCGCCACCGCCGTCGTGCCGTCCGTCGACTACTACAAGAAGTGGGCGAACGGGCCCAACCCCGCCGGCGACCCGTCCGTGTTCCCGATCAACGTCTGGATGCAGGACCCGTCCGGCGTGGAGAACGGCGAGAAGCTCGGCCGCGCCTACCCGAAGATCGGCATCGACGTCGGGATCGGGCTGTGGGAGGACGAGTGGTGGTACCTCCGCCAGGAGGGCCTCCACGAAACGGACTGGCGGGTCTACGTCGACGGCACGCGCGTCGACGCGGTCCTCGCGGACACCGCGCACGCCCGCAACTACGTCGGCTACCTGATCGCCGACGAACCGGACATGAACAAGGTCTACGGCGACGTGTTCCACCCGGACATGCAGCCGTCCGCGATCCTCAAGGCCTCCGACGCGGTGCGCGCCAAGGACCCGTCGCGGCCCACGTACCTCAACTTCAGCCCGTGGATGGGCACGCCGACCGGCGAGGTCGGCTACGGCCACATCGAGAAGTCGTACGAAGAGGACATGCGCACGTACTGCTCGGCCGCGGACATCGCCTCGGCCGACTACTACGGCTGGACGCACCCGGACCGGGGTGACACGGTCGGCGCGTACAGCTACGGCGAGGTCATCGACACCATGCGCAAGTGGTGCGGCCCGGACAAGCCGCTGTACGGGTTCGTGGAGACCGGCCACCCGCACACGCACGGCGAGACGATCTCGCCGGACCAGCTCGAGTCGGCGGTGTGGAACACCGTGCTGCACGGCGCGACCGGCATCAACTACTTCGCGCACAGCTTCCACACCGACGGCAGCGGCGAGTACTCCAGCGTGCTGACCCGGCCGGAGATCACCGCCCGCGTCACCGCCGTCAACGCGCGGCTCAAGTCGCTCGCCCGGGTGCTCAACGCGCCCACCGCGCCGGGCATGACGGCGGTGAGCGACAACGGCATCCCGGTGTCCGCCCTGTACAAGGAGACGGGCGGCGAGCGGTGGGTGCTGGCGCAGACCGACGGCACCAGGCAGCACCCGCGCAGCCTCGCGGCGAAGGTGACGGTGACCGTGCCGGTGTCCTCGGGCACCGCGACCGTGGTGGACGAGGGCCGGACCGTGCCGATCGTGGACGGGAAGGTCGTGGACGACTTCGGTCCGTACCAAGTTCACGTGTACCGCTTCTGAGGGGCTAACGGCTGAGTCGCGCGTGGCGATTGGGGCAGTGCCGGACCAACCCCACGGAGGCCGATCGTGCTGCTCAGACAGATCCGCAAGCTGTTCGCCGCCGGTGGTGCGGTCGCGTTGGGCTCGGCGTTGCTGCTCGTGCCACCCGGTGCGGCGGTCGCCGCGCCCACGCGCGTGCTCGGCTACGTCGCCAACAACGGCGGCGGGGTGTCGGTGCTCGACACCGCCACGAACGCCGTCACCACCACGCTCATCGACTCCACCGGCGACTCGCCCTACGGCGTCGGCGTGGCGTTCGACGGCGCGCGCGGCTACGTGACGAACGTGCGGGACAACACGCTGACGGTCATCGACACGCCGACCAACTCGGTCGACGCGGCGGTGCCGGTCGGTGACGGACCCGCCGGCGTCGTGGTGTCGCCCTCCGGCGGTCACGTCTACGTGTCCAACTACCGGGCGGGCACGGTGTCCGTGGTCGACGCGGCGACGTTGACCACCACCGAGACCATCCCGGTCGGCGCGAACGCGGACGGCATCGCGATCACCCCGGACGGCAAGCGGCTCTACGTGGCGCACGACGTGGTCGGTCCGGGCACGGTGTCGGTCGTGGACACCGGCACGAACACCGAGATCGCGGAGATCCCCACCGGCAACACCCCGACCGCCGTGGCCGTCACGCCGGACGGCGCGAAGCTCGTGGTGGTCAACAAGTTCTCCAACAACGTGGCCGTGGTCGACACCGCGTCCAACGCCGTCCTCGGCACGGTCCCGGTCAGCTTCATCCCGCACGGCGTGGCGCTCTCGCCCGACGGCACGCGCGCGTACGTCACCAACAGCGAGGGGCACAGCCTGTCCGTCGTGGACCTCGTCGCGCTGACGCCGGTGGCGCAGATCCCGGTCGGCAGCAGGCCGATCAGCGTCGCCCTCACCCCGGACGGCGCCAAGGCGTACGTGACGAACTTCACCAGCGGCACGGTGTCCATCGTGGACACGGCGACGCTGTCCGTCGCGGGCACCGTGCCGGTGGGCGTGAACCCGGTGGGCATCGCGATCCACGCCGTGCCGCCCGCGCCGACCAAGCTCGTGGCCGGGTACGCGTCGCTGCAACTGCGCCTGCTCGGCTTCACCGTGCGCGGCCTGGACGCGACGCTGACCGAGTCGCACACCGGCAACCCCGTGGTGGGCAAGCCGGTGACGTTCCGCACGATCAAGGGCCACCCGCTGTGCACCGCCACCACGAACTCGTCGGGCAAGGCGCAGTGCGACGCCAACGTCCCGCTGCTGGTGGGCCTGGCCACCCTGGTCCGCGGCTACACGGCGAGCTACGCGGGCGACCTCGCGCACGGCCCTTCGGTGTCGCACGGCTCCATCGGCCTGCTCTGATCACCAGCGCGGCGGACGGTGCTCCCCCGGGAAGGACCGACTTCCCGGGGGAGCCCCTCCACTACCCGGCTCCTGCGCCTCAGGCCTCTTGCGCGTCGGGGCGCTTGGCGTCGGGGCGCTTGGCGTTGAGCCGCCAGGCCACCAGCACGGCGACCAGCAGCGAGCCGATCGCCGCCCACACCGCGGTGCCGAAGGCGGCGAACTGGAGCAGCAACCCGAACGCCACGGACGACACGAGCCGCGCCAACGCCTGACCCGTCTGCACCACCGACAGGCCGGACGCCCGCAGCGACTCCGGCACGAGGGTGCTCACCCTCGCGGACAGCACACCGTCCGTCGCCGCGTAGAACAGGCCGTGCAGCAGCAGCGCCGCGCCCACCCCGACGTAACCGCCGCCGCCGGTCAGCAGCAGCACGTACACCGCGAGCAGCAGCACGTGCCCGCCGAGGAACACCGGCCACCGGCCGATCCGGTCCGCGAGCCGACCCACCGGCGTGGCGGCCACCAGGAACACCAGGGCCGTGCCCAACGGCATCAGCGGCAGCAGGTGCAGCGGCGCGTCGGTCGCCCTCTGCACCAGGATGAACACGAACGCGTCCGACAGCGTCGCCAGCCCCAGCACCGCCGCCGCGACGGCCGCCCGCCGGTACCCGGCGTCCCGCAGCAGCGCCACCCCGGCCCGCACGGACGGACGTGGTCCGACCACCGCGGGCCGCGGGTTCTCCCGCACGAACGCCACCAGCACGATCAGCCCCACCACCGCGAAGCACGCGCTCACCACGAACACCGGACCCGCCACCGTGCCGATGGAGTACAGCAGCAGGAACGTCACCAGCGGGCCGAGCAGCGCGCCCACGGTGTCCATGCTGCGGTGCAGCCCGAACGCCGCGCCCAGCCGGTCCGGCGGCGTGGCCAGTGAGATCAGCGCGTCCCGGGGAGCGGTCCGCAGGCCCTTGCCCGCCCGGTCGGCCGCCAGCGTCGCGCCGATGCCGAACGCGGACGCGCCGACGACCGGGAAGATGAGCTTCGTCACCGCCGACAGCCCGTAACCGACCGCGGCGACCGCCTTGTGCCGGTGCGTGCGGTCCGAGACGTGCCCGCCGACGAGCCGCAGCACCGCCGTCGCCCCCGTGTACAGGCCGTCCAGCAGGCCGAACTGCGCGTAGCTCATGTTGAGCGTGAACAGCAGGTAGACCGGCAGGAACGCGGTCACCATCTCGGCCGAGACGTCGGTCAGCAGGCTCACCGCGCCCAACGCGACCACGGTGCCCGGGACCCGGCCCTTGACCCGGTCGCGAGGTCGGGCGGACGCAACGTACATGCACCCGATATCGGTCACGGGCGGTGACCGTTACCGGTGTCGGTGCCCGTCGTAACGGGGACCACCCCGAACCCGATGACGCGGGTATGCCGCACATCTCCCCGCCCCGCGTCCGCGTGGGCGCCATCGACGTGTGGGCCGTGCGGGAGTCCGGCGTCGCGGACCACGTCGCCGCGGCGTGGCGACGGGCCGAGGGCGGCGCGATCGTCACGGCCAACGTGGACATCGTGCGCGCCGCGACCCGCCGCCCCGAACTGGCCGCCCTGATCTCCGAGTCCGAGCTGGTCGTCGCGGACGGCATGCCGGTCGTGTGGGCGGGCAGGCTCGCGGGCGTCGCGATCCCCGAACGGGTCACCGG
>NZ_JBFAAX010000171.1:0-11256 GCF_040639995.1 Actinosynnema sp. NPDC023658
CGTCCAAGGTCGCGGTGCCGGCGCGCTGGTCTCGGGCGCCGCCGGCGCGTTGGGCACCGGCGAGCCGATGACCTTGCGGAAGTTCAGCTTCGCCGTCTGGCCGAGCCGCTTGGCGCCCTCGCTGTCGGAGCCGGGGACCGTGATCACCAGGTTGGTGCCGTCCCGGATGACCTCCGGACCCGCCACACCCAGGCCGTTTACCCGCGTCTCGATGAGGGTACGAGCCTGGTTGAGCGCCTCTTCCGAAGGCGCTTTCCCATCAGGAGCCCGGGCGGTCAACGTGACACGGGTGCCACCCTGGAGGTCGATACCGAGCTTGGGGGTCGCCTTGCCGTTCCCGGTGAAGAACACCAGGGAGTACAGCGCGACCACGATGAGGACAAATGCGCCCAGGTACTTCGCGGGGCGGATTTGCCCGGCCGGAGGTGCCACGGTCCGTCCGTCTCCTGATAGTTGACAAGGTCAGCGATGCCGGAGCGTACCCCTGATGGTGTGAGCTGCGCGTCACTGCCTGGAGTCGGCACGTTGACAGTTGCCGGCTCCAGGCCGAGGGGTCCGCAGGTTGCTGCGGGTTACGTCTGGTTGCTGCGGGTTACTTCTTGCTCTCCTGCTGCGCGGGCTTGGCGTCGACGGCCTTGACGTCGTCGGCCTCGACGTAGACGCCGTCAGCGACCTCGTCCACGTCGTCGACGTCGTCCACGACCGCGTCGGTCTCGGTGTCCACGACCACCTTCTCGCGGATGGCCTGGCGCAGCCAAGTGGTGACCACGCCGTCCGCGATCTCCAGGTCGATCGTGTTGTCGTCGTCGTTCACGCCGGCCACCGTCGCGTACAGCCCGGAGGTGGTCATGACCCGGTCACCCGGCTCCAGCGAGTTCAGCAGCGACTGCTGTTCGGCGACGGCCCGCTTCTGCTTGCGGGCGCTGAGGAACAGCGGCACCGCGAGCAGCACGAGCAGCAGCGGGAACATCAAGGAGGACAGGTCCATCATTCTCCGATCAACCGGACGGGTCGGGAGCGATCAGCGCCCGGTACGTCCGAATTTCTGGGGTGCCGCTGCCGATTGTGCCAGGTGAGTCATCCTGATCACTCGGAGGCGTCGTCGAACAGGGAGCGCGTGGTCTCGCCGGGCGCCTGCGGCGGGGGCTGGAGCCCGAGGTGCAGCCAGGCGGTGGCGGTGGCGACCCGGCCGCGCGGCGTGCGGGCCAGCATCCCGGCCCTCACCAGGTAGGGCTCGCAGACCTCCTCGACCGTGGTGGGTTCCTCACCCACCGCGACGGCCAGGGTGGAGACGCCGACGGGTCCGCCGCCGAACGACCGGACCAGCGCGCCGAGGACCGCCCGGTCGAGCCGGTCCAGGCCCAGCTCGTCCACGTCGTAGACCTTCAGCGCCTCGCGCGCCACGTCGAGGGTGACCGCGCCGTCCGCCCGCACCTCCGCGTAGTCGCGCACGCGCCGGAGCAGGCGGTTCGCGATGCGGGGCGTGCCGCGGGACCGGCCGGCGATCTCCCGGCCGCCGTCCTCGCGCAGGTCGACGCCGAGGATCTTGGCGGACCGCCGGAGGATCAGCTCCAGCTCGTCGGCGTTGTAGAACTCCATGTGGCCGGTGAAGCCGAACCGGTCGCGCAGCGGTCCGGTGAGCGCGCCGGACCGGGTGGTGGCGCCGACCAGCGTGAACGGCGCGATGTCGAGCGGGATGCTGGTCGCGCCGGGCCCCTTGCCGACCACGACGTCGACCCGGAAGTCCTCCATCGCGAGGTACAGCATCTCCTCGGCGGGCCGGGCCATCCGGTGGATCTCGTCGATGAACAGCACGTCGCCCTCGACCAGGTTGGACAGCATCGCGGCCAGGTCGCCGGCGCGTTCGAGGGCGGGGCCGGAGGTGATGCGCAGCGACGCGCCCAGCTCGGCCGCGATGATCATGGCGAGGCTGGTCTTGCCGAGGCCGGGCGGGCCGGACAGCAGCACGTGGTCGGGTGGCGCACCGCGCCGCAGCGCGCCGTGGAGGACGAGTTCGAGCTGCTCGCGGACCTTCGGCTGGCCGACGAACTCGTGCAGGTCCTTCGGGCGCAGGGTGGACTCGACGTCCCGCTCGGTGGGGTCGGGCAGCGGGTTGAGGGTGTCCTCGACCTGGTCGTCGTGGTTCATCGCTTGCGGCCCAGGGTGGCCAGCGAGCGGCGGAGGACCTCGGACGTGCCCAGCGAGCCGTCGGCGGCCAGCACGGCGTCCACGGCCTGCTCGGCCTGCTTGGCGGGGAAGCCCAGGCCCAGCAGCGCCTCGGTGACCTGGGTGCGCACCTGGCCGGCGTCGCCGGTGGCGCTCGGCGCGGGCGCGAGCTGCCCGACCTTGTCGCGCAGCTCGATGATCAGCCGCTCGGCGCCCTTGCGGCCGATGCCGGGCACCTGGGTCAGCACGGTGATGTTGCCCTCGGCCAGCGCGGCGCGCAGCTTGTCCGGCTCCAGCACGGCCAGGGTCGCCAGCGCGAGCCGCGGCCCGATCCCGGACACGGTCTGGAGCAGCCCGAACAGCTCGCGGGCCTCCGCGTCGGCGAACCCGAACAGGGTCAGCGAGTCCTCGCGCACCACCAGCGACGTGGCCAGCTGGGTCTCCTCGCCGCGCCGCAGCGTGGCCAGCGTGGCGGGTGTGGCCTGCACGGCGTAGCCGACGCCGCCGACCTCGACGACGACGTGGTCGAGCCCGATGGACAGCACCTGCCCGCGCAGCGACGAGATCACTGGCCCTCACCTCCGGTCTTCGCGGCCGTCGACCGGGGCGACGGCCGGACGGCGGCCGGCGCGCTCATCCGGGCGCCGGCCTGCGCCAGTCTCGCGCGGTGCGTCCGGGCCATCTCAGCCGCCCTCGCCTGCGCCTCTTCCAGGCGTGAGCGCATGGGCGCGCGCCACAGGTGGCAGATGGCCAGCGCCAGCGCGTCGGCGGCGTCGGCGGGCTTGGGCGCGGTCTTGAGGCCGAGCAGCTTAGTGACCATGGCGGTGACCTGCGCCTTGTCCGCGCGACCGGAGCCGGTGACGGCGGCCTTGACCTCGCTGGGCGTGTGGAACACGACCGGCAGGCCGCGGCGCGCGGCCGACAGGGCGACCACGCCGCCCGCCTGCGCGGTGCCCATGGCGGTGCGCACGTTGTGCTGGCTGAACACCCGCTCGATGGCGACGACCTGCGGCTCGTACCGGTCGAGCCACTGCTCGACGGCGTCGGAGAGCTGGAGCAGCCGCACGGCCAGGTCCGCGTCCGCGGGCGTGCGGACCACGTCCACGGCCACCGGTCGCACGGTGCGGCCGGCCCCGCCGTCGACCACCCCGAAACCGCACCGGGTCAAGCCGGGGTCGACTCCGAACACGCGCACGCTGGTCCCCTCAACCTCCGGACGAACACCAGTTCGAACCTTAGAGGGTGGGCGCGGCGGAAGGCCTGCGTGACACGCGCACGGTGACCAACAGACACCCCCCGATCGACACAGCGTCACCGGCTTACTACAGTGGCTCGGTCAACTGATCGACTCCAGTGGCGGCATGAGCGGGGTGCCATGACCCTGAGGCGGTTCGGCGTCATCACCGCTGCCGTCTTCGTCGTGGTCGCCGCCACCGTCCTGCTCGTCGTCTCCGGTGCGCTGGACCGGCCCACGGCCGTGGCGGTCGACAAGATCGCCCAGTGGGTCGCCGCGACCGCCGCGATGGTGTCGTACTGGCGGGCGGCGCGGCGGCGGCAGGGCGTGGCGCGGCGGTGGCGGCTGTGGATGGCCGCCGCGATGGCGTGCCTGGTCGTCGGGCTGGCCGCGTGGATCTGGGGCCAGGTGTTCCTCGGGGTGGTGCTGCCCTCGTCGACGCTGGCGCCGCTGGGGTTCATGCTGGTGCCCTGCCTGACGCTGTGCGCGGTCCTGGTGCTGGCCCACGGCGGGTCGGGCAAGCTGCCCGGTCACCGCAGCAGGCTCGTGGTCGCGCTGGACGGGCTGATCGTGGTCGGCTCGCTGTTCGTGCTCACGTGGGTGTCGCTGCTGGAGTCGATGGTCCGCGCGTGGGCCACCTCCGGTCCGGGGTTCGCGACCGTCGTGGCGCACCCGGCGGCGTACCTGGTGATGCTGGTCGTGCTGCTGGTGTCGTCGTGGACGCACCGGTCGGTGCGGCAGCTCCCGGTGCTGTTCATCGCGCTGGCCGGCCTGGCGCAGTCGGCGTCCGGCTGGGTGTTCGCGTACCTGGTCAGCAAGGGCGTCACCGCGATACCGACGGCCGCCGACATCGGGTTCATGGTGTGCCCGGCGCTGTTCTTCCTCAGCTCCGTCGCGCCCGGCGGCGGCTCCCGCGAGCGCGCCGGCGCGACCAGGCTGCGCGCGGGCGAGCTGCTGCACCTGCTGGTGCCGTACCTGCCGATGCTGGTCACGGGCCTGTTCATCGTGGTCGGCACGGCGACCGGCGTGCGGCTCAACCCGCTGGAGATCTACGTCGGGCTGGGCGTGGTGCTGCTGGTGATCGCGCGGCAGCTGCTGACGCTGATCGACAACGTCAAGCTGCTGGAGCAGCTGCGGGACAGCCGGGAGCGGCTGCGGCACCAGGCCTACCACGACCCGTTGACCGGGGTGGCGAACCGGGCGCTGTTCCGGGAGCGGTTGGATACGGCGCTGGCCGGTTCGTCGCCGGTGGTGGTGCTGTTCATCGACGTGGACGGCTTCAAGGACGTCAACGACAACTTCGGCCACGCCGAGGGTGACGCGGTGCTGCGGATCGTGGCGTCGCGGTTGCAGGCGTGCGTGCGGTCGCAGGACGTGGTGGCCCGGCTGGGCGGTGACGAGTTCGGCGTGCTGGTC
Organism: Actinosynnema sp. NPDC023658; assembly: GCF_040639995.1. Lineage (NCBI taxonomy): Bacteria > Bacillati > Actinomycetota > Actinomycetes > Pseudonocardiales > Pseudonocardiaceae > Actinosynnema > Actinosynnema sp. NPDC023658. The sequence continues at coordinate 4,817 of NZ_JBFAAX010000171.1, forward strand.
GACGGCTACCCGCAGCCGCCGGAGGAGATCGGGCGGCGGGTGCTGCGGGCGATGGACGAACCGCACCGGACCGCGAACGGCTCGCACGTGATCCGCGCGTCCATCGGCATCTCGCACCGGGACGCATTCGACCCGTCGCTGACCGCCGACGACCTGCTCGGCACGGCGGACGCGGCGATGTACACGGCCAAGCGGCTGGGCAAGGGCATGGTCGTGGTGCACGGATCGGTGGAGGCGGAGCTGTAGTGAACGGCGTTGAACGGGGTGCGGCGTTGAACGCGGACGAGGTCGTCGAGGCGCTGGGGTTGGCGGAGCTGCCGGTGGAGGGAGGGTGGTTCGGGCAGTCGTGGCGCTCGCCCGAGGTGTCCGCGATCTACTACCTGCTGCGGGAGGGCGAGTTCTCCGGCGTGCACAAGCTGGACCACGTCGAGATCTACGCCCACCACTACGGCGCTCCGCTGCGGATGCTGCTGCTGCACCCGGACGGCACCGTGACCACGCCCGTGCTGGGCCCGGACCTCGCGGCGGGCCAGCGGCCGCAGGTCGTGGTGCCCGCCGGCGTGTGGCAGGCCGGCGAGCCGGACGGCGGGTGGTCGCTGGTCGGCACGGTGGTGGTGCCGCCCTACACCGACGACATCGTCACGTTCGGTGAGGCCGACACCCTCGCCCCCCGCTACCCCTCGCACGCCGACGCCGTGCGCCGCCTCTGCCGCCGCTAGCCGGGCCGCTGGACTGCGTTCCCGCCCCCGGTCAGCCCATCGTCTTCTGGCCGTCGATGGTCTCGCGGATGATGTCGGCGTGGCCCGAGTGCTGCGAGGTCTCCGCGATCAGGTGCAGCAGGACCCGGCGGACGGACCACGAGACGCCCGGCGGGAACCAGGGCGCGACCGGCAGCGCGTGGGTGGTGTTCAGGTCCAGGTCCGCCATCAGGCGCTCGGTCTTCGCCGCCGTCTCCTCGTAGTCCGCGAGGAGGCCTCCCAGGGTCTCGTCCTCCAGCATCCGGAAGCCGTTCTCCCAGTCCTGCTCCACGCTCTCCATCAGCTCCGCGCCGCCGACCGCGAACCGCGCCCACGCCTCCTCCACGGTGCGGACGTGCTTGATCAGGCCGCCCAGGGACAACTGGCTGGCGGTCGGCGTCCGACGGGCCTGCTCGTCGTCCAGATCCCGCACGGTGTAGCGGAGGAACCCGCGGTGCTGGGCGAGGGTCGACAGGAGGTCGGTCAGCTCGGCCGAGGCGTCGGAGGTGGGGGCGGAGGAGGTGGCGGTGGCCGTGGTGCTCATGGTGGGGGTCTGCCTTCCGTTTCGGTGTTGCCGCAACGCTAGGACCCATTGCGGACAACTCCCGCCCTCGATTCCGATCCACGGTGGAATCCGCCGGTTCGACCTACGCTCGGCGGCGTGGACCTCCCCGTGATGCCACCCGTGCGGCCGATGCTCGCCAAGGCCGTCCACTCGGTGCCGCGCGAGCCAGGGCTCGTCTACGAGCCGAAGTGGGACGGGTTCCGGTGCGTCGTGTTCCGCGACGGCGCGGAGCTGGAGCTCGGCTCGCGCAACGACCGGCCGTTGACCAGGTACTTCCCCGAGGTGGTCGAGGTGCTGCTGGCCGGCCTGCCGCCGCGGTGCGTGGTGGACGGCGAGATCGTCGTCGTCACGCCCGAGGGGTTGAGCTTCGACCTGTTGCAACTGCGGCTGCACCCCGCCGCGTCACGGGTGCGCAAGCTCGCCGTCGACACGCCGGCCGGGTTCGTCGCCTTCGACCTGCTCGCCCTGGACGACCGCGACCTGACCCCGACGCCGTTCGGTGAACGCCGCCGGCTGCTCGAAGACGTGCTGACCGACGTGCCCGGCCTGTACCTGACGCCCGCGACGGACGACCCGGACCGGGCCGAGGACTGGTTCACCCGGTTCGAGGGCGCGGGTTTCGACGGGGTGGTGGCCAAGCGCACGGACCTGCCGTACGAGCAGGACAAGCGGGTCATGTGGAAGGTGAAGCACGAGCGCACGGCCGACTGCGTGGTCGCCGGGTACCGGCCGCACAAGGACGGCGAGGGCGTGGGTTCGCTGATGCTCGGCCTGTTCGACGACGCGGGCGTGCTGCACCACGTCGGCGTGGCCAGCAGCTTCAGCGCCGAGCGCCGCCGCGAGCTGGTGCGGGAGCTGGCGCCGTACCGGGAGGGCGCGCTGGCGGACCACCCGTGGGCGGAGTGGGCCGGGCTGGACGCGACCACGCCCGGCGCGCAGAGCCGATGGAACCCGACCAAGACGCTGTCGTGGGAGCCCGTGCGGCCGGAGCTGGTCGCGGAGGTGCGGTACGAGCACCTGCAGGCGCGGCGGTTCCGGCACACCAGCAGGCTCGTCCGCTTCCGGCCGGACCGCACGCCCGGGTCGTGCACGTACGCCCAGCTGGAGGAGGTCGCGCCGGCGGAGCTGATGGAGGTGTTCGGACCGGACCCGGCCGGGTAGGCGGTCGGGTCCGGTCCAGGTCAGTTCAGGCTGACGATGCTCGCGTTGAGGGCCGTGGCGAAGCCGACCCAGGCCAGGTAGGGCACGAGCAGCAGCGCCGCCACGCGGTGCTTGCGGGCGAACGCGACGATCAGCGCGATGATCACGACGAGCAGCGCGATGATGTCGACCAGCGCGAGCCCGTACCGGCCGGCGGCGAAGAACAAGGGCGTCCAGGCGGCGTTGAGGACGAGCTGGACGCCGAACAGGACCAGCTCCGGCCCGGTGCCGTGCCGCTTCCAGAACAGCCAGCCGGACAGCGCGATCATCACGTACAGCGCCGTCCAGACCGGCCCGAACAACCACGAGGGCGGCGCCCAGGACGGCGTGCGCAGCTGCTCGTAGTCGGAGGACGCGGAGAGGGCGGACAGGGAGCCGATCACCGCGACCGCGGCGACGGCCACGACGAAGACCGCCAGTCCGACCAGGGGTCGGCGCAGCGCCAGGTGGGCCATTGACCCAGGCTAGGCAGGCCGGGCGCGGTCCGCATGACGAGCGGCGATCGGCCGGCCCGACCCAGGTCGGGGGGACGCCCCCATGCTCAACCCCGCGCGCTCAGCCCTCCACCGCCTTGGCGGCCTGCCGGAAGGCGTCCACGAGCTGCGGCCACCGGCCCGCCCGGTCGCGGTTGATCGACAGCGGGGACGGGTGCGGCGCGTTGAACACCTTCAGCTTGTGGCCGCGACCGGACAGGGTCCAGCCGGTGCCCGCGGGCCTGCCCAGCACCACGACCGCCTTGAGCGCGGTGAGCATCCGCAGCAGCTCCACCAGGTACGGCACCGACGCGCGCAGGTCCGCGGGCGACGGCTCCCGGTTCGGCAGGACCCACGGCACGACGTTCCAGTTGACGCACACCCGCCGCGACAGGCCCGCCTCGGTCATCGCGGCGAACACGTTCGCCGCCGTCGGGTCGTCGTTGTCCAGCGAGTTGAAGCCCGAGCCGGAACCCGAGCCCGCCGACGCGGGCCCGGGTGACTCCAGCAGCAGCAGGACCTTCGAGTTCACGCCGCCGCTGGCCGGGTCGAACAGCGGCACGTCGACCTTGCGCTCGGTGGCGATGCGCTGGGCGAACTCCGTCAACTTCGCCATGTGGGGCGCTTTGAGCAGAGCTTTCTTGCGAGCGACGACCACGGGGTTGCGGTGGGCCCTCGGGGTGGAGGGGAAGACGTCCATGGTTGGCAAGCGTTCCCGGAGTGATCAGGCCCGGCCATCCGCCGTACGGGCGGCGCCTCGCGCTCGCGCCGTCGCACCGCGTGGGGGCTCAGCTGACGTGGGACCGGGGACGCTCCTCCAGGACGCCGTCGACGTAGGTGTCCACCTTCTCGTTGTAGAACGCCACCAGGCCCGCGACCTGCCTGCTCTCCGGCAGCGGGTTGCGGTAGCCCCACACGACGTTCTCGTGGGTCTCCTCGTCGAGCACGACCGACCAGTACTCGGCGGTGCCCTTGTACGGGCAGCTGGTGCGCAGTTCGGTGGGCCGCAGCAGGTCGAGCCGGACGTCGGTCATCGGCAGGTAGTAGCGGGCCGGGAGGCCGGTCTCGAACAGGATCACCGGGCGGTGCGAGTTCGCCACCTCGACGCCGCCGACCTCCACCCGGATGTGCCGGCTGCTCTGCAGCGCGTCGACCCGGGTGTAGGGGTCGCGCGGGTGGACGTAGACCGGCTCGTCCTCCTCGAACCACTCGTCCATCGCATCCCAGTCCAGCCGGACGAGGTCGCGCAGCGGCTCCAGCGGCGAGTCCGGGTAGCGCAGGCCGGCGCCCGCCGCGGTGGCGGTTCCGGTCTTCACGTCGAACAACTGGCCGTTGCCCCGACTCGGTGACCGCTTCACCTCGCCCGTCGGCACCAGCGTCGCCCGGACGTCCTCCGCCGGGAAGTAGTACGTGGGGTAGTACGGCTTCTCCCACACCAGCGCCGGCCTCGTGGTGTCCACGACCAGCTCGCCCGCCAGGTAGGCCCGAACCCGCTTGGTCCCGGTCTCCACCCGCACCCGTCCGCGTTCCGCAGCACTCATGGTTGCGACGCTACGCGCGAGTCCGCCCGTCCGGCACGTGCCGCGTTTCTCCGGTGTTGCCCAGCCGGCGCCGGCGGTCCGGCCGTCCGGACAGGCCCCGCGCGGACCGCGATCCGGGGGGTCGGGACGTCTTCCGGAAACTTTTCCCGCGGTGGTGTCGAATGGCGTCGGATCGGTTCGTAGCCAGGGTGAGGGGCCGGCGACGGACCGGCCGCACACCGAGGGAGCCCGCCATGAACCAGTACCTGCTCGCCGTCCAGGTCGACGAGAGCGCACCGCCGGAGCCGGAGGAGGAGGTGCTGGCGCAGATGGCCAGGACCGGCCGGGTCACGGACGAGATGAGGGCCGCCGGCGCGTGGGTCTTCGTCGGCGGTCTGCGGCACTCGGACGCCAGCACGGTCGTCCGGCCCGGCAACGGCACCACCACGATGACCGACGGCCCGTTCGCCGAGACGAAGGAGCAGCTCGGCGGGTTCTGGGTGATCCAGGTCGACGACCTCGACCAGGCGCTGGCCTGGGCCGAGAAGTGCGCGCTGGCCTGCGGGCAGCCGATCGAGGTGCGCCCGTTCGACGACGGATCGCGCCGGCGCTGATGGACCTCGACGCCGTCTACCGGGCGGAGTACGGCCGGTGCGTCGCCACGCTGACGCGCCTGCTCGGGGACATCGGCCTGGCCGAGGAAGCCGTGCAGGACGCGTTCGCGGTGGCCGTGCGGAAGTGGGACGAGGGGCTGCCGCCCAACCCCGGCGCGTGGATCGTCACCACCGCCCGCAACCGGGCGATCGACCGCCTGCGCCGGGAGTCCACCAGGGAGGCCCGGCACGCGCAAGCGTTGGCGCTGCACCGGAACGACGAACCGGAGGAGGTGGGACCGGTGCGCGACGACCAGCTCCGCATGATCTTCACCTGCTGCCACCCGGCGCTGTCACCGCTCGCGCGGACGGCGCTCACCCTGCGCCTGCTCGGCGGGTTGGAGGTGGCGGAGATCGCGCGGGCCTACCTCGTGCCCGAGGCGACGGTCTTCCAGCGGATCGTCCGCGCGAAGAAGAAGATCCGCGACGCCGGCATCCCCTACCGGGTGCCCGACGCCGCCGAACTGCCCGATCGGCTGACCTCGGTGCTCACCGTGCTCTACCTGGTGTTCAACGAGGGGTACGCGTCGACGTCGGGCGGGCTGCTGCGCACGGACCTGTGCCTGGAGGCCGTCCGCCTGACCAGAGCGCTGGCCGCGCTGATGCCCGACGAGCCGGAGGTGCTCGGTCTGCTGGCGCTGCTGCTGCTCACCGAGGCACGGCGGCCGGCGCGGGTGGGGCCTTCGGGTGAGCTGGTGGTGCTCGCGGAGCAGGACCGGTCGCTGTGGGACCGGGAGCTGATCGCGGAGGGGCACGAGCTGGTGCGGCGGTGCCTGCGCCGCGGTCGGCCGGGGCCGTACCAGTTGCAGGCCGCGATCAACGCCGTGCACACGGACGGGCCGGCGACCGACTGGGCGCAGGTGCTGGCGCTCTACGACCAGCTGCTGGAGCACTCCCCGACCCCGGTCGTGGCGCTCAACCGCGCGGTCGCCGTCGCGGAGGTGCACGGACCGGCGTTGGCCCTGGCGATCGTCGACGAGCTGGACCTGCCGGGCTACCACCTGCTGCCCGCCGCCCGCGCGGACCTGCTGACCCGGCTCGGCCGCACCTCGGACGCCGTCGCCGCCTACGACGAGGCGATCGGCCTGGCCACCAACGACACCGAGCGGGCGTTCCTGGCGACGCGACGAGCGCGCCTGGCGGCGGACCGGGGAGAAGCGGGGCCACGCCCGTGACGCCCCGGTCCGGTGGCCACCGGGTGCGAGCCGCCTAGGATCCGGGCGGTGGAACTGCGCCAGCTCCGGTACTTCGTCGCGGTCGCGGAGGAGTTGCAACCGCGCCAACCGCTCGGC
>NZ_JBFAAX010000172.1:0-11089 GCF_040639995.1 Actinosynnema sp. NPDC023658
GGACCACCACGTGCCGGCTCGGTACCCCCAGCGTTTCGGCCAACCGCCGCCGCTGCTCCTCGTGCACGTCCGGGTCGCCCGCGCCGAACAGGTACACCACGTCGTCGTCGCCGCAGACCACCGCGGACGGGTGGTCTGACCGCTCGACCACGCGCTCCAGGTCGTCCAGGCTCGTGCGGACGCCGAGCACCTTGACGATCCGCTTGGTGCGGCCGGTCAGGTAGAGGTAGCCGTCGCGCAGGTAGCCGAGGTCGCCCGTGTCCAGGACGTCCACTTCGGGGCCTCGGCGGAGGTCGTCGCGACCGGCCGCGTAGCCGAGCATCACGCCGGGACCGCGGTAGTGCACGGCGCCCTCGCCGGGTGCGGCGCGGTCGTGCGCTTCGGTGGGCGCGATGGTGATGACGCCGCCGGGCACCGCGCGCCCGACCGAGCCGACGCGGTCCGGGAGGTCGGCCGGGTCGAGGCAGGCGATGCGCGAGGTGGCCTCGGTCTGGCCGTACATGGGGAAGAACCGGCCTTGCCGCCGTTCCATCATCCGAACCAGCCGCATCGTCAGCTCGTCCCCGAGACGTGCGCCGGACTGCGTCATGGTCCGGATCTCCGAGCGCTCCAACAGGTTGAGGTGCGCTGGGCCGAACGCCGCGTAGGTCGTCGGCACGGCGGCGAACGACGTGGCACCCGCCCTGGCCAGGTGGTCCCACATGGCCAGCGAGAGCGGCGTCCGGTCGCTCAGCACGATACTTGCGCCGGACCTCAAATGACTGTTGAGCACCGATAAGCCATAGGCATGGGTAATGGGAAGGGTGGTCGGCGCGCGTTCCGCGGCGGTGATGCGCAATACGCGTGCGATGGCTTCGGAGTTGTCGGCCACACCGGCGTAGGAGAGCCGGACCGCTTTGGGGCTCCCCGTCGTTCCGGAAGTCGACAGCAGCAGCGCCGTCTCCGGGAAGATGTCGCTCGCCGGTTGCGCCGAACGCCTGCGGAGGACCGGCGAACCTCCGACCGGCTCGCCGGGCGCGTAGCCGAGGGCGGTCGAGTCCGGCACGCCACCGGGGCCCGGCACGACGAATTCCGGTTGGTACGCCGCGAGGATCTCGGCCGACGCGGGCATGAACGCGACCGCGTGGCCCAGCCTCAGCGCGGCCAGGTAGGCCAGCAGCGTGGGCAGGTCGCGGTCGCCCGCGCACAGCACCAACGCCTTGGTGTCGTGGCGCAGGGACCGTTCGGCCTCGTCGACCAAGGTGGCCAGGTCGCCGTAGGACAGCGTCACACCGCCGACGAGGTGCAGGGCGGGGGATCGCGGCGATGCCTCTTCGTGCGTCACGAGGTCCAGCGTCGCCGGGGGCATGGCGCACATTCTGCGGTCTGTTCCGGAACCGGTCCATAGCCCGTATTCGGTGATGTGCTGGTGCTTGACGACCTCGACCCCGGTGGGGCAGATTCCCGTTGACCTCCCGGAGAGGGGAAGCGCCGCCATGAACGCTGAGATCCGCCAGTTCCTTTTCGACTCGTTGACGGCCATGAAGTACAGCACCGCCGACATGGACGACGACACGGTCCTGGGCCCGGCCGGCGCCGACCTCGAATCGCTCGCCATGGCCGAGCTCGCGCTGCGGGTGGAGGACCACTTCGGCGTCCGGTTCAACGAGGACGAGGCCGAGCGGTTCGCCGCCATGACGGTCGGGGAGTTCTGCGCCGAGGTGGCCGGGCGCGCGCGGATCGCCACGGCGACGTGAGCGCAAGCGTTGCCGTGACGGGGATCGGGCTGGTCAGCCCGGTCGGCACCACGGTCGACGAGGTCTTCACGGCGGTCTGCGCCGGCCGGTCGGGGATCGTGCGCCCGCCGGAGGACCACCCGCTGCACGGCGTGGTGGACGTGGCCGCGATCGGTCCGTTCATCGACCCGGAAAGCGTTATACCGCCCAAGGAAGCGCGCGTGGTCGACCGCTCGATCGTGATGGCCGTGCGGGCCGCGGGCGACGCCTTGGCCGACGCCGGGATCGAGGTCGGCCGGGACGTCGACCCGTACCGCGTCGCGATCGTGCTGTCCGGGGTCGGTGGACTCGCCACGCTCGCGGACCAGGCGGTCGAGCGTTCCCGGCGGGGCCGCCTGGGCGTCAGCCCGTTCCTGCTGCCCGGCGTGCTGCCCAACATGGCGGCGGCCCGGGTCGCCATCAAGTTCGGCATCCGGGGCTACACGTCGTCGTCCGGCACGGCCTGCGCCGCCGGCGGCCAGTCCATCGGTGAGGCGATGCGCATCCTCCGGTCGGGCGAAGCGGACGTGGTGGTGTGCGGGTGCACCGAGGCGCCGCTGTTCCCGACGTTCGCGGACGCCTTCGGCAACGCCCTCGCGCTCGCCCGCGGCTGGCCCGACCCGACCACCGCGAGCCGCCCGTTCGACCGGCGGCGCAACGGTTTCGTGCTCGGTGAGGGCGCCGGTGTGCTGGTGCTGGAGCGGTCCGACTTCGCGCGGGCGCGCGGCGCCGCGGTGCACGCCGACGTGCTCGGCTGGGGCGCCACGAGCGACGCGCACCACCCGACCACGCCCCGGCCGGACGGCTCCAGCGCGGCGGAGAGCATGCGGATCGCACTTCGGGATGCCGGACTGCCCGCGGGCGACATCGGCTACCTCAACGCGCACGGCACCGGGACGAAGGCGGGCGACACCGCCGAGTCGACGGCGATCCGGAGCGTGTTCGGGGACGCCATGCCGCCGGTCAGCTCCACCAAGGGGGTCACCGGGCACATGCTCGGCGCGTCCGGTGTGGTCGAAGCCTCGATCGCCATCGCCGCCATGCGCAAGGGAGTGCTCCCGCCGACCCGCAACCTGGACGACCCCGACCCGGCCTGCGACCTCAACCACGTGCGTGGCGAGGCGCTGGCGGCCCGGGCCGACGCGGTCATGTCCAACTCGTTCGGCTTCGGTGGCCACAACGTGAGCGTGATCTTCGGGAGAGCCGATGGGTGAACGGATCGTCCACGACCGGGTCGCCGTGCCGTTCTCCGGACCCGGTGGGGGGACCGCGCCGCTGAGCTGGGGCCAGAAGAGCATCCTCCAGGACATGCGCAACAGCGAGTGGACCTACAACATCAGCGGTGCGCACCACCTGCCCGAGGGCCTCACGGTCGCGGACGTCGCCGAACGCCTCGGCCGGCTCATGAGCAAGCACCCCGCGCTGCGGACGCGGATCGGCACCGACGAGGACGGCGAGCCGTGCCAGGTCGTGCACGAGTCCGGTGAGATCGAGCTGGAGGTCATGACCTTCGCGGACCACCTCGACCGCACCGACGCCGTCGACCACGGCAACAGGCTCTGGCTCAAGTGGATGGCGACACCGCTGGCGGAGCACACCCCGTGGCCGCTGCGCATGGGGGTGATGGAGTACCGGGGCGAAGCGGTCTACATGGTGCTCACCATGGGACACCTGGTCGTCGACGGAGTCGGCGCGTTGGTGCTCATGACCGACCTCGGCCTCGGGGAGCTGGTCGGCCGCCCGGTCGACCCGGACGCGGTGCGGCTCGCGGACCTCGCCCGGCGGGAGGCGACGCCGCAGGCGCGACGGATCAGCGAACGGGCCATGCGCTACTGGGAAGGCCACCTGCGCTCCCTGCCGCCGTTCACGTTCGGTGGGTCCGGGGCGCCGGACTACGAGGCGGGGCGGCGGTGCCGGAACGTCCGGTTCCAGTCCCCGGCCGCGCACCTGGCCGTGGTCGAGCTCGCCCGGCGCACCCGCACGGACACCGGGAGGGTGCTGCTCGCGGTGATCGCCACCGCGATCGCCCGGACCACCGGCGTCGACCCCCTCACCCTGCACCTGGCCGCGGGCAACCGGTTCCGGCCCGGACTGGCCGACGTCATCGGCTCGCTGGTCCAGAACGCCGTGCTCACCCTCGACCTCGACGGCACGGTGGACGACGTGATCGCGCAGGCCCGCCAGGCGACGACGTCGGCCCTGATGCACGCCTACTACGACCCCGACCAGCTGGCGGAACTGGCGGAGCGCCTCGACGTCGAGCGCGGCTACCCGGCCCGGATCACCTGCCGGATCAACGATCGCAGGTTCAGCACCAGGACCCGGTCCGACGCGGCGGTGGGCGCACCGCGCATGACGGAGGACGAGATCCGGGCCCGGCAGCCCGAGACGTCCGTCAAGTGGCACAAGTTCGTCTACCGGTGGACCGACCAGCTGTTCGTCAACATCGAGGACCACGCGGACACGGTCTACCTCCAGGTGGTCAGCGACATGGACGTCTTCCCCGCGGAGCGGGTGGAAGCGCTGTTGTACGCGGTGGAGGAGCTGGCCATCGAGGCCGCGTTCCACGCGGACGTGCCGACCGGCGTGCAACCCCGGGCGGCAGTCGCCGGCACCGCCTCGGGGTGACGGGCGACCGGCCGCCGCCGGGTGGCGGCCCGTCCGTCCGCTGAGGACTACGAGACCGCGACCACGGCGAAGCAGAGGTAGCGCAGCTCCCGGTCGTAGTCGCCCACCAGCACCGTGCCCCCGCGCTCCTCGGCCAGGTGCCACCACACCCCGGTGGTGGGCTGCCCGGCCGGAACCCGCTCGTGGTCCGGACCGTCCGGCCACACCGCGGCGAGCGAATCGCTCAGCACCACGCGCGCGCCGGGGTGACCGGCCGACAGCTCGGCCACCGCGAGCGACGCCGATCCCGGCACGGCCGCCGGGTCCACGTCGGGGTACTGGCGGACGTCGGTCACCCGGGTGCCCGGCCCGTCCTCGTAGAGCATGGCCACCCCGCGGTGCTCCAGCGGTGTCGCGGCCGTCGACTCGTAGGGCAGCGACGCCTGCTCGACCACGACCAGCAGCGCCCGCCGCGCGCCGTAGTCGCGCACGACCCGCAGGCCGGTGAACGGCGACGCGCTGCCCTGGTCGCAGATGGCGAACGACATCGGCGTGCCGGGGCAGACGTGGCTGAGGTAGGTCGCGGTCGCCCGACCCGGCCACACGTCGTGGATCGAGAAGGCCAGCACCAGCAGGTCGACCGGCTCCGACTCGGCCACGACCTCCGCCACCAACGCCTTCGCCATCTCGCCGTAGGAGTGGCCGGACAGCTCGGCGGCGGGTGCGCCCCCGAACGGTCCGACCAGGTCCGCGAAGTACTCGGTCACCTGCGCGCGGTGGTCGTCGTCCGCGAGGACGGCGGCGTCACCGCGGAAACCCCTGCGCCCGGCGCGGACCAGGCGCATCACCAGGGCCGGCTGTGGCCGGCGATGAACGTGGCCAGCTCGCCCACGGTCAGCAGCTCGTCCGGGCGCATCCGCTCCACGTCGATCTGGATGCCGAGCTGCTCCTCCACCTCCAGCAGCAGCTCCAAGCCGAGCGACGAGCTGACCCCCAGCTCGTCGGCCATGTGCATGTCCTCGGTGATCGGCTCCTCGCGCTCGACCAGTCGCTTGAGCACGGTCGTCATCGCCTGGACCACGCGGTCCCGCGATGCGGTGTCGATCTGGGCGTCGGGTGCGGTCATGTCGGCCTCCTGGGTGGGACGGGGTGTCAGTGCTGGAACACCATCGCGGAGAACGTCGCCCCGGCTCCGGCGCCGACGGTCGCTACGAGGTAGTGGTCGCCCTCGCGGAGCAGGTCGCGCTCCCGGGCGGTCCGGTAGTTGGCGAACGCGTCGGTGCAGAAGAGGTGGCCGTTGTCGGGCACGTTCGACAGGAGCACGCGCTGCACGGGGAAGTCCATGAGCGTGCACAGGCGTTGCCAGGTCACGACGTTCACGTTGTGCGGCAGGACCAACCGGATGTCGTCCAGGACGAGCCCGGCGTCGGTGACCGCCCGGTTGATCACCTCGGCCAGCGACGGGCGGTACTGGCGCTGGAACTCGTCCTCCCGATCCCCGAACTCGCCGTCGAAATCACCGCGTTGCGCGCAGACGAAGGACAACATCCGGTCGCGCCACCCGTTGGCGCTCACCAGGCACGCGGACGCGCCCTCACCGAAGAGCGACGTGCCCGGCAGCAGCCGCGCGTGACGCGTGAACGCCTTCTCACCCGTCAGCACCAGCGCCAGGGCGTCCTCGTCCGGATCACCGGCGAGCAGCCTGCCGGCCAGGTCCACCGCCAGCAGCCCGCTCGCGCAACTCTGTTGCGTGACGGTGAAAGCCAGCGCGTGACCGAGCCCCAGCCGACGGCAGGCCTCGTGCAGCGGGTTGTGCGGGTACGGCACGACGACCGGCATCGCGCGACCGTGCACGACGTACCGGACCCGGTGCTCCTGACCGCGAAGCTCGGTGAGCCCCTCGGCCGCGGCGCGCAACAGCTCGGCGGGCGACCGGTCCGGGTCGAACCGGACGTGGTCGAGCCCGTGGAACCGCCGGAAGAGCCTGACCTGGATGTCGGTCAGGCCGAGCGGGTCGGCCAAGTCCTCGATGGGAACGCGAAAAGCCGGTGTGTACACCGACACCGCGTCGAGAGCGGTCACACTTCGGGATCCCACCACGTCGTTCCGGGGAACGTCAATGTGTGCCACGATGTTGCGGTGTCGCGGTTTCTGCTGGTCGTACTGCCGCTGCAAGGCCACCTCTACCCCATGCTCGCGATCGGGCAGGAACTCGCCCGCGCGGGTCACGAAGTCGTCTGGTGCGGTCCGGAGAACGTGCTCCGCCCGCTCGTCGGTCCGGATGCCACGGTGCACAGCACCGGCACCCGGGCCTACCGGCGCTACGACGAGACGGGCATGGCCGGGGTGCGGGCGATGTGGGACGGGTACCTGATCCCGTTCACCCGCTTCACCCTCGGCCCCGTCGACGAGGCGGTGCTGGAGCACAAGCCGGACGTCGTGGTCACCGAGCAGTACGCGCTGGCCGGCGCCTTGGTGGCGCACCGGCACGGCGTGCCGTGGGCGACCCTGTGCACCGGCACGCTGGAGCTGACGCCACCGGCCGACCTCGTCGGTTTCGACGACTACCTGGCCGACAAGATGGCGCAGGCGGTGGCGATGGCGGGCCTGTCCGAGATGCCGATCGACCCCCGGTTCTCACCGCACCTGGTGATCGCGCTGATGACGCCCGGGCTCGTGGGCGACGCCGAGCTGCCGGAGCGCTGCGTGCTCACCGGCGCGGCGCTGGGCCCCAGGCCGAACGCGCCCGATTTCCCCTGGCACCTCTGGGATCCGGACCGCAGGCACGTGCTGGTCACGGTCGGCACGCTGGTCGGCCACATGATCGGGGACTTCTACGACCGGGCCGCCGCGGTGCTCGCACCGCTGGCGGACGAGGTGCAGGCGATCTTCGTGACCTCCGGCGTGGCCGCGGAGTCCTTCCCGGACAACGCCATCACCGCCGAGCTGGTGCCGATGCTCGACCTGATGCCGAAGCTGGACGCGGTGGTGTGCCACGCCGGGGGCGCGGTCAACGAAGCGCTCACCTTCGGGGTCCCGATGGTCGTCGCCCCGGTCCGGGCCGAACAGGTGGCGCTGGCGCGGCAGGTGGCCCGGTCGGGCGCGGGCATCGAGGTGTCCATCCTCGACGTCACGGTGGCCGAACTGGACACCGCGGTGCGAGCGGTGCTGGACGAGCCGGACTACCGGCGCCACGCCCGCCGGATCGGGGCGGAGTTCGCCGCCGCGGGTGGAGCCGCGGCGGCCGCGGCCCACCTGGTCGAGCTGGCGTCCGGCACGTGACCACACGCGAGCGGGAGGACGGTCTGGTGGACAAGTCCGGGGTCAAGGCGCTGCCGGGGGCCGAGGAGTTCGCGTGGGCGAGGCAGCGGCGGGCGGACATCCGCCGCGCGGGTGGCGTCCTCGACCTCGTGCTGCCGCTGCGGGAAGGTGGCACCGGTCCGGCGCTGTTCTGCGCGCCGCCGCTGGTCGGGGCGAGCTGGTGCTACCTCGCGCTGCTGCCGCACCTCGCGCCCGAGCACCCGGTGTACGGCCTGCAACTGCGCGGGCTGCGCAGGCCCGAACCGCTGCCCGTCGACATGGCCGAGGTGGCGCGGGACTTCGCGGACCGGATCAGGCTCGCCCAGCCATACGGCCCGTACCACCTGTTCGGGTGGTCGATCGGCGGCAACACGGCCCACGCGATCGCTGAGGAGCTGGAGCGGCGCGGCCACGAGGTCGGCCTGCTCGTCATCGGTGACGCGATGCCCGGCCTGCCGAACAGCCTCAGCGTGGCCGACGACAACCTGTGGCTGGTGTGTGACTTCGTGCTCCGCGAGTTCGGCTACCAACCCGTGGTCGAGCCCGACGACCCCGACCCGGCGCACCGGCTGCTGGAAGTCGTCCGCGGTCGGCCGGGGTTGGGGCTGCACGAGTGGCCGGACCGTCAGCTGCTCGCCCTGCCGCACGTCATCAGGAACAACCTCGCGGTGGCACAACGGCACGTCCCCGGCCGCGTCCGCTGCCCGGTGCTGTTCCTCTCCGCGACGGAGGACGCGCAGGCCACCGAGGCGAAGGTGGCCTCGTGGGACGACCACGTGAGCGGACCGGTCGACGTGGTGGAGGTGGACTGCCTGCACGAGCACATGCTGCTGCCCGTGCCGGTCGCCCGGATCGGGGCCGCGATCTCCGCCCGCCTCGGCGGTGCGGTCCCGCCCCGTCCCGGTGCGAACCCGAAGTCACCCGAACCGACCGCGAGCGCATTCGAAAGCCTTATTGCCACAGGGGAATCGCGTACCTAGTCTCTGGGTGGTAGTCCGCGTCAGCCCCTCGCCCCGGTTCACGAGACCTGCGGTCGGCGTCGCAGTCAGCGGGACACCCGCACACCGTCCGAACGCACACCGCCGCCGGTGCGCGAACCCGACTCGGCGCGACCGTTCGGCGGCACACCGTTCTCTGCAACCGGGAGGTCTGATGGGCGGGGCGAACCTGCGCACCGCGCTGGCGCAGGACATGAGGGTCGGCGCGGGCAACGTGCTGCCGATGCTGGTGGAGCACGGCGCCGATCCCGACGCCCCGCGGATGACCTTCGACGTCGACGTGGACGGCATACCCGCGTGGACCCCGCTGTCGCTGCGCGACCTGACCGAACGGGTCGCGGCGCGGGCGGAGTGGTTCGCCCGCCGGGGGATCGGCCGACGCGACCCGGTCGCGGTGTTCGTCACCTCGGCGGCCGACGTGTTCCTCAACTTCTTCGCGCTCAACCACCTCGGCGCGATCCCGGCGCTGATGAACGGCGGCATGCCGATCGAGGTCGCCGCGGAGTTCGTCCGGCGGCTGCGCGGCGTCGGCGTGCTGCTCGACGCCGACCACGCGGCGTTGCGGGACCACGAACTCGGCGTGCCCGTCCTGGGTGACGCGTCGGAGACCGGCACCGGCGACCCCGCCCAGGCGCCGCCGCCGTACCGCCACCACGACGACGACCCCGTGGCGATCACGCACTCCTCCGGCACCACCCGGATGCCGACGCCGGTCGTCCACTCGCACCACAGCCTGTTCGCCGCCGTGCGCGCGGTGCGGCTCACCGAGGCCAGGCCGCACGGCCGGGTGCGCGAGATGTCCGTGCTGCCCGCCGCGCACGCCGCCGGGATCATCGTGGTGAACCAGGCGCTGTGCAACGGCTACGAGCTGCTGTGCCTGTCCGCGCAGGGCGGGCCGTTCGAGCGCAGCGGCGAGGTGGTGCTGGACGCGATCGAGCGCTGGCGCCCCACCGGTGTGTTCGGCTTCGCCGTCACGTGGGCCGAGCTGGCGCGGTTCGACCTGTCGAAGCGCGATCTGAGCTCTGTGCGCAACTGGTCCAGCACCGGCGACTGCGCGCACGAGACGCACATCCGCAAGCTGGTCGCGGTCGGCAGCCACCCCGTGTGGACCCCGGACGGCGTGGTGGACGAGCCCGGTTCCAAGTTCATCGACACGCTCGGCTCGACCGAGATGGGTCACAGCGCGTTCGCCATCAGCCACCGGCCCGGCACCGACCGCTACGACCGGTGCGTCGGCAAGCCGTACTCGTTCGCGGAAGTGGCGTTGCTGGACGTGACGACGGGCGAGGAGGTGCCGGTCGGCCAGGTCGGGCAGTGCGGGCTGAAGTCACCGACGATCGCGCCCGGCTACTGGAACGACTCGACCGCCACCTACCGCAGCCGCCTCAACGGCTACTACCTGACCGGTGACCTCATGTACCGGGACGAGGAGGGTTTCTACTACCACCTCGACCGGGCCAACGACGCGATCGACCTCGGTGGCGGCGACTGGCTCTACACCGCGTTGTCCGAGGAGCGCGTCCTGGCCCGCTGCCCGGACGTGCGCGACTGCACGGTGCTCGCGTCGAAGCAGGACGACGGCACCGCGGTGACCGACGTGCTGCTGGTGCTGCACGAAGGTGCCGACCCGGAGCTGGACCGGGGCGCGGCGGTGCGGGCCGCGCTCGGTGAGGCGGTGGCGCGGACGGTGCGGCGGGTCGACGTGGTGCCGGACGGGCAGCTGACCGTCGGGCCGACCGGGAAGGTGCGGAAGTTCCTGATGCGCCAACGGGTGCTGGCGGACGCGCCACACGGGAGGTAGCTCGTGCGCTATCCGCTGTCGTTCGCGCAGGAGTGGGCGCTCTCGCTGCCCACGGCCCTGTCCCACGCGACCTGGCTGGACGGTCCGGTCGACCCCGTCGCGCTGCAACGGGCGGTGGACGTCGTGGTCGCGCGGCACCCCGCGCTCCGGACGCACGTCACCGCGGCCGGGGAGCAGGTCGTCTCGGAGACGGGCCGCGTGATGGTGGAGCACGTCGTGCTGACCGGTGACGTGGAGCGGGCCGAGTCGGTCGCCGCGGAGCTGGCCGAGCGGCCGTTCGACCTGTCGCACGGTCCCTTGTCGAGGGTCGCGGTGATCGAGGTCGGCGCGGACCGGTGGCTGTTCGTGCTCGTGGCGCACCGGGTCGTGGCCGACGGCCCGGCGCTGGCGATGCTGCTCACCGACCTGTCCACTGTGTACCAGGACGGTTCGGCCGCGTTACCCGGGTCGTGGATGGACTACGGTGACTACGCCGTGTGGCAGCGCGAGCGGTTGCGCGGTGAGGAGTTGGCACGTCAGCTGGAGCCCTGGCGCGAGGTGCTGCGCGACGTTCCCGGACCGGTGCGACTCCCGGCCGGACACCGCGCCGCTTCGCTGACCGCCGCGGTCGACCCGGCCGCGGTGCGGCG
>NZ_JBFAAX010000173.1:0-11070 GCF_040639995.1 Actinosynnema sp. NPDC023658
GGTCACCGGGTCTTTCACGCCTCGGCCATCCCCGCGACGACCGAGGTCCGGGCGGCACGCCGAGCGGGTAGCGCGGCGGCCACGATCGCGGCCACCACCGCGCCGGCCAGCATCACCCCGATCTGTCCGAACGGGACGATCAGGTCGACCGAGAGGGTGTCCGTGGACAGCGCCTCCGTGATCACCCAGCCGAAGCCGATGCCGAGCACCAACCCGATCGCCGCGCCCATCAACGCCATCAGCACCGACTCCACCACCAGCATCAGCCGCAGCTGACCCCGGGTCAGGCCGAGCGCCCGCAGCAACGCCGACTCGCGCGTCCGCTCCAGCACCGACAGCGTCAACGTGTTGGCGATGCCGAACAGCGCGATCACCACGGCCAGCCCGATCAGCGCCCAGATGAACCCGAGCACCTGGTTGAGCTGCTGGTTGAGCTGCTCCTTGGTCTCGGCCGCGCTGTCGACCACCGCCAGCGGCGAGGGGTCGGTGACCTTCTCCACCGCCGCGCGGCCGTTGGAGACCCCGCCCTTGAGCTTCACCAGGATGCTCTCGTAGCCCTCCTCGGCCTGCGAGAACTGCCGCGACGTCGCGATGGTCATGATGCCGTCCGACAGCCGCTGGCCCTCGACCACCGCGACCACCTTGAGGTCGAGCGACTGGTCCTTGCCCGCCTTGAACGGCACCACCGAGCCGACCGACACGTTGCGGTGCTTGGCGTACTCGGCGTTCACCGCCACCGTGCCGTCGCGGAGGTCGTCGAGCGACCCGCTGGTGACGGTGGGCCGGAACAGGCTCCCGATCGCCTCGCGCGGCACGCCGGTGAAGTACTCGCGCTCCCCGTAGACCACCGTCGTCGGCGCGACCTGCGCCACCTCCGGCACGGCGGCCAGCTGGTCGACCAGCTCCTGGGGCAGCGTGCGGCCGTAGACCGCGGACGTCACCGTGTAGTCGGCGGGCATCCGCTGGTCGATCTCGGCGTTGGCGGTCTCCTTGGCGCTGTTCGCCACCACCGTCACCAGCGCCACGATGGTCACGCCGATCATCAGCGCGGCGGTCGTCGCGGCGGTGCGCTTGGGGTTGCGGCCCGCGTTGGCCGACGCCAGCTTCGCGGGCACCCCCAGCAACGCCCGCGGCACCGCGCCGAGCACCCGGTTGACCGGTCCGACCAGCAGCGGGCCGAGCACGAGCACCGCCGCCAGCAGCGCCATCGTGCCCGCGCCGCTGATCAGCATCGCGGTGTCCTCGTCGTCCATGCCCATGCCGAGCACGACCGCGCCGACCCCGACCACCCCGAACAGCACGGCGGTCAGCACGCGCAGCACGCCCGTCCGGTGGACCTCCTCGCCGCTGTCGGGCTGGCTGCGCAGCGCGGCCACCGGCGCGACCCGGGTCGCCTTGCGGGCGGGCAGCACCGCCGACAACACCGTCACCAGCGTGCCGACCGCGAACGCGGCGAGCACCGTCCTCACCGTCACCGGCAGGAGCACCTGGCCCGCGCCGTCGTTGCCGAACGAGAGGATCACCCGTTGCAGCAGGGCGGACACGCCGATGCCGCCGAACAGTCCGATCACCGACGCGGTCAGGCCCATTACCAGCGCCTCGGCCAGCACGCCGCGGAACACCTGGCCCCGGCTCGCGCCGACGCACCGCATCAGCGCCAGCTCACGGGTGCGCTGGGTGACCAGGATGGTGAACGTGTTGTAGATGACCATGGCCGCGACCACGAGCGCGATGAGCGCGAACACCAGCAGCAGGGTGGTGAACTCACCCGACTGGGACTCGACCCGCTCCAACGTCTCCTCGGTGACCTGCTCGCCGCTCTTGACGGTGAACCCGGTGCCGCCGACGACCTTGCGGACGTTGTCGACCACCTGCTGCTGCGTGAAGCCGGGCGCGGCGGTGGCGACCACCTCGTACGGCAACCGTTCCGGCTCCAGCGCCTGGAACCCCTCGGGCGTCAACCCGACGTGGTCGTAGCCGGACAGCGAGAGCTGGTTCGTGCCCTGCTGGTACGTGCCGACCAGCGTGTACGTGAGCCGCTTGTCCTCCTTGCCCAGCAGCACCACCGGTTGACCGATGGTCAGCTTGGCGGTGGCGGCGGTGCGCTTGTCGACCGCCACCTCGCTCGCGGAGGTCGGGTAGCGCCCGTCGACGAGGTCGAACTCGCGCAGCTTCTCGTTGGTGGCCAGCGGAACGACCCACGCCGGCTTCGCCTTGCCGCCGGAGGTGAGCAGCGGCACGTCCTGGGAGTCGCGCGCGTCCGCGCCCGCCACGCCCGGCGCCTGCCGGATCTTCGCCAGCACCTCCGGGCTGATCCCGGTGACGTCGGCGGACGACTCGCCGGACACGCTGACCGAGACGTCGACGTTGCGCGAGCCCTTGGCGAACTCGTCGCGCAGGCTCGCGGTCATGGCGTCCCCGAGCACCAGCGTGCCGGTCACGAAGGCGACGCCGAGGGCGATCGCCACCGAGGACAGCACGAGCCGTGCGGTGCGGGCCTTGAGGCCCGCGATGATCGTGCGCAGCATCAGGGTCACGCGCCCAGGTGCTTGAGGGCGGACAGCACGGAGTCGGCGGTGGGCTTGTCGATCTCGCCGGCGAGCCTGCCGTCGGCCAGCAGCACCACGCGGTCGGCGTAGGAGGCGGCGACCGGGTCGTGCGTCACCATGATCACCGTCTGGCCGAGCTTGCGCACGGACATCCGCAGGAAGTCCAACACCTCCGCGCCGGAGCGCGAGTCGAGGTTGCCGGTCGGCTCGTCGGCGAACACCACGTCGGGCCGGGCGACCAGGGCACGGGCGCAGGCCACGCGCTGCTGCTGGCCACCGGACAGCTCGCTCGGCTTGTGCTTGAGCCGGTCGCGCAGGCCCAGCACGTCCACGATCGTGCCGAACCACTCGCGGTCGGGCTTGCGGCCCGCGAGCTCCAGGCCGAGCAGGATGTTGGCCTCGGCGGTGAGCGTGGGCAGCAGGTTGAACGCCTGGAAGACGAACCCCACCCGGTCGCGGCGCAGCTTGGTCAGGTCCTTGTCACCCAGCGAGGTGATCTCCGTGCCGCCGATGTGGACGTTGCCGCCGTCGACGTTGTCCAACCCGGCCAGGCAGTGCATCAGCGTGGACTTGCCGGACCCGGACGGACCCATGATGGCGGTGAACTTCCCCGCCTCGAAGGCGACGCTGACCCCGTCCAGCGCCCGGACGGCGGTGTCGCCCTTGCCGTACACCTTGACCAGGTTGGCGGCGGCTGCAGCAGTGCGGGTTCCGACGTCGGACACCAGTGCGGACATGCTCCCTCGATTCCTCGGGTCTTGCGGACGTCGAGAAAGCTATGGGGCACGCGGGTCGCCGGGCGTCACCTCGACGGCGGAACCGGGGGTCAGCCGACGGGATGACTCCCCCTAGTCCCGGGGTCTGACCCCCCGTCACTTCTTCGCCCGCAGCCGGGCTGATCCCCACCTGCTATTCCCGGCCCTGACCGCCCAAACTGCTCCGGCCTACCCGAACCACCCGGCCTACCCGACCTCCCCGAGCCACCCCGGCCTACCCGGCCTACCCCGAACTACTCGGACTGCGCGGGCAAGTCGAGCAGCCCCCGGTCGAACGCGTTCGCCACCGCCTCACCCCGCCTGCTCGCGCCGAGCTTGGCCATGATGCGGCTGAGGTGGACGCTGACCGTCTTCTCCGAGATGTAGAGCTCCTCACCGACCTGCCGGTTCGTGCGCCCCAGCGCCACCAGCTCCAGCACCGACCGCTCGCGCGGCGTGAACGGGTCCACCCGGTCACGCGGGCCGTCGTCGCGCAACGCCACCCGGGCCCGCCGCGCGACCAGGTCCACCACCTCGCGCAACGGCGTCGCGCCCAGCGCGTCGGCCACCTCGCAGGCCAGCCGCAGCTCCCGCGCCGCCTCGTCGCGCCGGTCCACGACCAGCAGCACCTCGGCCAGCCGCCACCGGCACACGGCCTGCTCGTACACCGACCCGAACCCGAACCCGTCGACCGCGCGCCGCCACAGCTCCGGGTCGCCCGCGCCGGTCAACCTCGACTCCTCGGCCGCCGCGCGCGCCAGCCAGGCCCGCCCCTCCGGGCCCAGTTCGTTCCCGCGCGGCAGGCCCATCTCGGCCGTCGTGCGCGCGTACTCGGCCAGCTCGTGCCCGGCCCGCACGGCTTCGTCCTCGGCCGCCCGGTCCTTGCGGCGACGGGCGCGCGCCGCGATCTCCACGTGCCCCGCGACGCCGAGCGCGGCCAGCCGGATGCCGGCCAGCACCCACTCGCCGTCCTTGCGGGACCAGCTGATCGCGTCCGAGACCCGGTCGACGGCCAGTTCCGGCTGTCCGCGCCACAGCGCGAGCTCCGCGCCCGTGCCACCGGTGATCAACGCGATCTGCAGGTCGCGGTGCCAGTCCGCGCGCAGCTCCCGGATCATCCGGTCCGCCTGGTCGAAGTCGCCCCGGCTCACGGCGACGTGCGTGCCCGCCGCGGCCAGCCGGGCCGACACCGTGCTCGACACCCGCAGGCCGGGCGGTTCGGCGGCGGTCGCCGCGCCGTCCCACTCGCCGCGGTAGTACTTGGTCAGCACCTGGAGGATGCGCAGCTCCAGGCCGAACGAGCTCCACGCCAGCCCGGTCGCCTTGGCCCGCGCCACGCCCTCGTCGAACACCCGCCCGGCCTCGGCCAGCTCACCCAGGTCGTAGTGGTGCAGGCCGAGGAAGTACCGGGCCCGAAGCTCGGTGCTGACGGCCTCGGCCTCCATCGCGCACGCCACCGCCGCCGTCAGGTGCTCCCGCGCCCGCGACACCTCGCCGGCGGGCTCGTCGAGCAGGCCCAACGTGGTCAGCGCGTCCGCCACGGCCGAGTCCGCGCCCGCCGCACGACCGTCCGCCACCGCCATCTCGGCGCGCTCGCGGGCCTCGACGAACTTGCGGTCGTTGCGCAGCGCCGCCGCCCAGACCGCCAGCACCCACGCGCGGGCCGGGCTGGCGGGCCGGTCCCGGACCAGCCGCCACGCCTCCTCCACCGCGTGGTACTTCTCGTCGTCGGTGCCGTCCAGCACCTGCAACGCCTGCGCGAAGCGCCGCCACATCACCGCCGCGTCCTCGGGGTCGGACTCGTCCACCACGGTCGTGCCGGTGCGGGCGAACGCGATCGCCCGCTCGGGCTGACCGGCCGTGCCCGCGGCCCAGGACGCGCTGCGCAGCAGCTCCAGCTCGGTCATACCGGCCGGCCGGTGCTCGGCGGGCACCGCGTGCCACAGGTTCAGCGCGCGCTCCAGGTGGCGCAGCGACTCGGCGGGGGCACCGGCGGCGTGCGCCTCGTTGCCCGCGTCCACCGACGCACGCAGCGCGCGGGCCAGGTCGTGGGACTCCAGGCTGTGGTGGGCCAGCGCGGCGGCGGCGCCCCGGTCGCCGGAGGAGGCGAGCCGGTCGGCGTACGCGGCGTGCAGCCGCACGCGCTCGCCGGGCAGCAGGTCGTTGTAGACGGCCTCGCGCAGCAACGCGTGCCGGAACGTGTACACCTCGGCGCGGTCCACCAGCAGCACGTGGTGCTGCACGGCCTCGCGCAGGACCGCGTCCAAGCCCACGTCGTCCATGCCGGCCACGTCGCGCAGCAGCTCGTGGCGCACCGAGCGGCCGCTGACCGAGGCGACCCGGACCAGGCGCTGCGCGTCCGGGGACAGGCGTTCGATGCGGGCCAGCAGCACCTCGGACAACGTCCACGGCACCTCGCGATCACCGCACGCGGCGAAGCCGATCAGCTCCTCGGCGAAGAACGGGTTGCCGTCCGAGCGCTCGGCCACCTCCAGCACCAGGTCGTCCGCGAGGTCGTCACCCAGGGCCGCGACCAGCGAGCGCGCGTCGATCGCGCTCAGCGGGGTCAGGTCGAGCCGCTGCACGGCGGGCAGCCGGACCAGCTCGCTGAGCAGCGGTCGCAGCGGGTGGCTGCGGTGCAGGTCGTCGGAGCGGTAGGTGGCGAGCACCAGCAGCCGCTGCGCGCGCAACCGCGAGAGCAGGAACGACAGCAGGTAGCGGGTGGAGGCGTCGGCCCAGTGCAGGTCCTCCAGCACCAGCAGCACGGGGCGTTCCGCGGCCAGCTCCCCCAGCAGGCCGTGCACCGCGTCGAACAGCTGGAGCTGGCCGACGTCCTGCTCGGGGCGGCGGCCGACCAGGTGCGACGGCAGCCCGGAGACCGACGCGGTGGTCTCGTGGCCGACGGGCAGCGCGAGGTCCGGCATCAGCAGGCCGAGGGCGGGCCGGGCGCCGACGTCGAGCAGACCGGCCCGCAGGTAGCTGTACCGCTGCTGCACGGCGGTGTAGAGCGGCCACCGGTTCGCCCGTGACACCGCCCGCGCCCGCTCCAACCGCCACGTGGCGTGGTTGCTGGCCCCGATCTCCCGGACCACGCCCGCCTCCACCAGCTCCGCGAACCCGCCGAGCGTGTCCTCCAGGGTGACGCCGCGGTCCTCGACGTGGCTGTAGTAGAGGTCGATGCGGTCGGTGCCCAACCGCCGAAGGCTGTCCCGCACCGCGCTGCGGATCGTCTCCGCGGACAGGCCCTCGGCGTTCTCCAACCCGGTGCCGGGCGTCAACGGCCGGGCGCCCACCTTCGTGGCGACCACGACCCGGTCGCGGTTGCCCCGGGCGGCCAGCCACCGGCCGACCGCCTCCTCGCTCTCGTCGCCCGTGCCGCCGTCCCAGAACACGTAGTTGTTCGACGTGTCCAGGAACGTGCCGCCCGCCTCGACGAAGCGGTCCATGATCGCGAACGAGGTCCGGTCGTCCACCCACTTGCCGAACGGCAGTGCGCCCAGCGCCAGGGCGCCGACCTCCAGTGAACCGATGCGCTGTCGTCTCATGGTGATCACCCTGGGTGCTGGACCGCACTCCAGGTCAAGCCCGGAGGGGTGAACCTGGCATCCTGGACGACACGATGTCGACGATCACCCAGTGGGCTCCCGCCGTGCCGGCGCTGGTGCTGGTGGCCAGCCCCGGCGTGTGGCGGTACAGCAGGCACGTCATCACCATCGCGCACGAGGCCGGGCACGCCCTGGTCGCGCTGCTCACCGGCCGCCGGCTGGAGGGCATCAAGCTCAACTCGGACACCTCGGGCGTCACCGTGTCGCGCGGGCGGCCCACCGGGTTCGCCGTGGTGCTCATGTACTTCGCCGGGTACGTGACGCCGTCGCTGCTCGGCCTGGGCGCGGCGGCGCTGGTGACGACCGACCACGCCCGGCCGCTGCTGTGGGCCACGGTGGGGCTGCTCGCCGGGATGCTGGTGATGATCCGCAACGCGTTCGGCGTGCTGTCGGTCGTGCTGACCGGCGCGGTGATGTTCGCCGTGTCCTGGTACGCCACCGCGGAGTGGCAGGCCGCGTTCGCGCTGTTCGTGGCGTGGTTCCTGCTGCTCGGCGGCGTCCGCCCGGTCGGTGAGCTCCAGCGCAGGCGGATGCGCGGCCTCGCCCGCCAGTCCGACGCCGACCAGCTGGCCCGCATCACCCGCGTGCCGGGCCTGGTCTGGGTGCTGCTCTTCGCCGCCCTCACCGTGGGCGCCCTCTTCCTGGGCGGGAGCCTGCTGCTCCCGCGTTAGCCGGGGTCCGGGTCGGGTAGCCCATCCCCGTCGAGGGAGGACGCCATGACCGACACGGTCGCCGACTTCGTGCTGCGCCGCCTGCGCGACTGGGGTGTCGAGCACGTGTTCGCCTACCCGGGGGACGGCATCAACGGCCTGGTCGCGGCCTTCGGGCGCAGCGACGACCGGCCGAGGTTCATCCAGTCGCGGCACGAGGAGATGTCCGCGCTGGCCGCCGTCGGGTACGCGAAGTTCAGCGGTCGGGTCGGCGTGTGCATGGCCACGTCCGGGCCCGGGGCGGTCCACCTCCTCAACGGCCTCTACGACGCCAAGCTCGACCGCGTGCCGGTCGTCGCGATCGTCGGCCAGACCGCCCGCACCGCCATCGGCGGCAGCTACCAGCAGGAAGTCGACCTGCACGCGCTGTTCAAGGACGTCGCGTCGGAGTACCTGGTGGACGTGACGGTCCCGGAGCAGCTGCCCAACGCGCTGGACCGGGCCATCCGCACCGCCGAGGCGCAGCGCGCGCCCACCGCGCTCATCATCCCGGCCGACGTGCAGGAGCTGGACTACTCGCCGCCCGAGCACGCGTTCAAGCACGTGCCGTCCAGCGCGCCGAGCCGCTCGTGGGCGACCGCCGTGCCGTCGACCGACGACGTCGACCGCGCGGTCGACGTGCTGAACGCGGGGGAACGGGTCGCGATCCTCATCGGCCAGGGCGCGCGGGGCGCCGCGGACGAGGTGCGCGAGGTGGCCGACGTGCTCGGCGCGGGCGTGGCGAAGGCGTTGCTGGGCAAGGACGTGCTGCCCGACGACGAACCGGGGGTGACCGGCGCGATCGGCCTGCTCGGCACCCGGCCCAGCTACGAGCTGATGCGCGACTGCGACACCCTGCTGATCGTCGGCTCCAGCTTCCCGTACTCGCAGTTCCTGCCCGAGTTCGGCCACGCGCGGGCGGTGCAGGTCGACGTCGACGCCCGGTTCATCGGCATGCGCTACCCCACCGAGGTCAACCTGGTCGGTGACGCCGCCGCCACGTTGCGCGCGATGCTGCCCGCGTTGCGCCGCAAGCAGGACCGCTCGTGGCGGGAGCAGGTCGAGCGCAACGTCGAGGAGTGGTGGGGGACGCTGCGGCGGCAGTCCATGGTGGACGCCGAGCCGGTGAACCCCATGCGGATCATGTGGGAGCTGTCGCCCCGCCTGCCGGAGGACGCGATCGTCACCGCCGACTCGGGTTCCGCCGCCAACTGGTACGCCCGGCTGGTGCGGATGCGCGGCCGGATGCGCGGCTCGCTGTCGGGCACCCTCGCCACCATGGGCGCGGGCGTGCCGTACGCGATCGGCGCGAAGTTCGCCCACCCGGACCGGCCCGCGATCGCGCTCGTCGGTGACGGCGCGATGCAGATGAACGGCCTCGCGGAGCTGATCACCATCGCCCGCTACCACGGCGAGTGGTCCGACCCGCGGCTCGTGGTGTGCGTCCTGCACAACAACGACCACCAGGTCACCTGGGAGCTGCGGTCGATGGGCGGCGAGCCGAAGTTCGAGCAGTCGCAGGTGCTGCCCGACGTGGGGTACGCCGCCTTCGCCCGGTCCGTCGGGCTCGACGGCATCGACGTGGACGACCCGGCGGACCTCGGCGCGGCGTGGGACCGCGCGCTGTCCGCGTCCCGGCCCGTCGTGCTGGACGTGCGGTGCGACCCCAACGTGCCGCCGATCCCGCCGCACACGACGTTCGAGCAGGCCAAGGCCACCGCCGAAGCGATGATCAAGGGCGACCCGGACGCGTGGGACGTGGTGAAGCGCGGCGTGCGGACCAAGGTTCAGGAGTTCCTGCGCGGGTAACCGGTGGCCATGGTGAGCATCGGTTACTTCCTCTCCAGCGAGGAGCACGGACCGCGTGAGCTGGTGAGGCAGGCGCGGTGGGCCGAAGAGGCCGGGTTCGAGCGCCTGTGGATCTCCGACCACTACCACCCGTGGAACCACGAGCAGGGCAACAGCCCGTTCGTGTGGTCCGTGATCGGTGCGCTGTCGGAGGCCACGTCGCTGCCCATCACGACCGCGGTCACCTGCCCGACCGTCCGGATCCACCCGGCCGTGGTGGCGCAGGCCGCCGCGACGGCCGCCGTCCAGTGCCGCGGCGGGTTCACCCTCGGGGTGGGCAGCGGCGAGGCGCTGAACGAGCACATCTTCGGTGACCGGTGGCCGTCCGCGCCGGAACGGCTGGAGATGCTCGAAGAGGCCGTCGAGGTGATGCGGGCGCTGTGGAGCGGCGACGAGGTCAGCCACCGCGGCCGGCACTACACGGTCGAGCACGCCAAGCTCTACACGCTGCCCGCGGAACCCGTGCCGGTGTACGTGTCGGCGTTCGGCCCGAAGGCCGCCGAGCTGGCCGGGCGGATCGGTGACGGCCTGTGCTCCACCATCCCCGACCCGTCACTGCTGGAGAAGTTCCGGGACGCCGGCGGCGCGGGCAAGCCGACGCAGGCCGGGCTCAAGGTCTGCCACGCGTCCTCCGCCGAGGCCGCGGTGAAGACGGCGCACCGGCTCTGGGCCAACGAGCAGCTGCCGGGCGAGCTGGCCCAGGTGCTGCCCACGCCGCAGCACTTCGAGCAGGCGTCGACGCTGGTCACCGAGGAGATGGTCGGCTCGTCCCTGCCCGTGGGCCCCGACCCCGAGCCGTACGTGGACGCGGTCCGCGAGTACGCCGAGGCGGGCTACGACGAGGTGTACGTCGGCCAGATCGGGCCCGACCAGGAGCAGTTCTTCTCGTTCTGGGCCGAGTCGGTGGCGCCCGCGCTCCGCGGTGCCACCTCCTCGCCGGGAGGTGCCCGTTGACCGACCCGGACGCGCGCCCGCTGGACGTGACCGAGCAGGTGGACGAGGACGAGCTCGGCGTCGACCCGCTGGAAGGCGGCGCCGAGCCGCCCGAGCGGTGGAGCGGCGCCGACCGCCACGGCACCACCGCGCGCGAGCTGCGCGAGGGCGAAACCCTCGACCGGCGGCTCGCGCAGGAGCAGCCGGAGTAAACCCCGGCCCCGATCGATCCATCCGAATGGGGAGCGACACGTTTGCCCGCCGGGGACCAGCGGGTACGCCGTGATCACGCACCTGTGACACCGCAAGGGGGTTCATCCGATGACCAGCACCGCGCGCCTGCCCAAGCCCGTGACCGATGTCTGGGACTGGCAGAAGGACGGGCTGTGCCGAGGCCGGGACAGCGCCGTCTTCTTCCACCCGGACAACGAGCGGGGTTCCGCTCGCGCCGCCCGGGAGGACAAGGCCAAGCAGCTGTGCGCCCGCTGCCCCGTCGTGTCGCCCTGCCGCGAGCACGCGCTCGCGGTCCAGGAGCCGTACGGCGTCTGGGGCGGCATGGGCGAGGACGAACGGCGCCGCATCATCGCGAGCCGCCGCCGTTCCGCGGCCTGACCCGCCGCGACCGGCACCGGCCCGCGCCGGACCCACCCCGGCGCACCGCCACCGCCCGGCTCGACACCACCGCCCGGTC
>NZ_JBFAAX010000174.1:0-11034 GCF_040639995.1 Actinosynnema sp. NPDC023658
GCCCGACCCGGTGGTGTTCTGCTCGGAGCTCGCGCACTTCTCGGTGGCGCGGGCGTGCGCCGCGCTGGGCATCGGTGAGCACGCCGTGCGGCCGGTGTCGGTGGACTCGCGGCGGCGGATGCGGCCCGACGCGCTGGCGTCCGTGCTGAGGGCCGGTGGCACACCGGTGGCCGTCGTGGCGACCGCGGGCACCACGGACTTCGGCTCGGTGGACCCGCTGCCCGAGCTGGCCGCCCTGGCACGCGAGCACGGCACGTGGTTGCACGTGGACGCCGCCTACGGCTTCGGCGCGGTGTTCTCGACCAAGCTCGCCGGGCTGGTGGACGGCCTGGCGCTGGCCGACTCGGTGACCGCGGACCTGCACAAGATCGGCTGGCAGCCGGCCGCGGCGAGCGTGCTGCTGGTGCGCTCGGCGTCGTTGTTCGCGCCCCTGGAGCGGTCGGTGGCCTACCTCAACCCCGAGGACGACCGGGCCGAGGGCTACGACGGCACCCTGGGGCGCACGTTGCAGACCACCCGCCGGCCGGACGCGGTGAAGGTGGCCGCGACGCTGCTCGCGCTGGGCCGCGCCGGGCTGGGCGCGCTGGTCGACCGGTGTCACGAGCTGGCCGGGCACGCCGCCGCGCTGATCGCCGCAGACCCGGCGTTCGAGCTGGTCGGCGGTGTGACGCTCACCACGGTGGTGTTCCGGTACCGGCCCGCGGACGAGGCGCTGAGCGACGAGGTGAACGCGCGGCTGCGCCGTGCGCTGTTGCACGCGGGCGCGGCGCTGATCGGCCGGACCGAGGTGGACAAGGCGACCTGCCTGAAGCTGACCCTGCTCAACCCGAACGCCGCGGAGTCGGACCTGGTCGCGCTGCTGGCGCTGGTCCGCGAGGCCGGGTCGGCCGCCGAACGACTGTTGGAAGGAGCGGCATGAGAGCGGATCCGCTGGAGGGCGACCCCCGGTCGACCGCGGAGCACGCGCACTTGGAGGCGTTGTTGCGCTGTTGGGTGCGGGAGCGGAACGTGCCGGTGCCCGTCCCGTCGAAGACCGGGGAGGCGGACGACCGGCTGCGGATCGACCTGCTCGGGCTGCCCCTGGAGGCGGAGGTGCGGTACGCGTCACCGACCGGGCGGCACCGGTTCGGGCCGGTCACGCTGGCGGGCAGACCGGCCGACCCGGTGGTGGTGGCGGCCCTGGTGGGCGCCGAACTCGCCTCGGCCGGAGCCGCGAGCGGGACGACCGCCGAAGGCGTCACCGGCGAGCACGCGGCCGACCTGGTGGAGCGCACGGCCGAGTCGGTGCGCCGGGTCACCGCGTACGTGGACTACCGGCGGCGGGTGCCGGTGGGTCCGGCGGACCGGTTCCTGGACAGCGAGCAGCGGCTGCTGCTGGGCCACCTGCACCACCCCGCGCCGAAGAGCCGGGACGGCCTGTCCGACGCCGACGACGCCCGGTACGCGCCGGAGCTGCGCGGGTCGTTCCCGCTGTTCTGGTTCTCCGCGGCCGAGCAGGTCGTGTCGCACGGCTCGGTGGCCGGGCCGGACGCGGTGACGGTGATGTCGGAGCTGGCCGGGCGCAGCCCCGAGCCGGGCCGGGTGCTGGTGCCCGCGCACCCGTGGCAGGCGCACGACCTGCTGCGCCGGCCGCGGATCGCGTCGCTGGTCTCGCGCGGCCTGCTGGAGCCGCTGGGCGAGTTCGGGCCGGCGTGGTCCCCGACGTCGAGCCTGCGCACGGTGTACCGGACCGGCTCGCCGGTGATGCTGAAGCTGTCGCTGGGCCTGCGGATCACCAACTCGCGGCGCGAGTCGACGTCGACCGAGCTGCGCCGCGGGTCGGAGGTGCACCTGCTGCTGGAGTCCGGGTACGCGGCGGGCACGGAGAAGGCGCACCCGGAGTTCAGCGTCGTGCGCGACCCGGCGTGGCTCGCGGTGGACGAGGGCGGCGACGTGACCGGGCTGGACGTGGCCGTGCGCGAGACGCCGCCGGACATCGGGGACTCCCGGTGCCTGGCCGGGATGGTCGCGCCGCGGCCGGGCATCGGCCGGTCCCTGCTCGGTGAGCTGGTGCTGCGGCTCAACGCCGCCGAGTGGGTGGCCGACTACACCGACCGCGTGCTGGTGCCGATGCTGCGGCTGTACGCGGAGACCGGCATCGGGCTGGAGGCGCACCAGCAGAACACGCTGGTGCGGCTGGACCCGGCGGGCCGGGTGGTCGGCGGGCGCTACCGGGACAACCAGGGCTACTACCTGGCGGCCTCGCACCTGCCTGCCGTGCTGGAGCGGTTGGGCGTGGAGGAGTCGACGCTGGCCGTGGTGGACGACGCGGTCGTGGACGACCGGCTCACCTACTACCTGCTGCGCAACCAGGCGCTCGCGGTGATCGGCTGCATCGGCGTGGAGGGGCTGGCCGACGAACGGCGGCTGCTCGACGTCATGGCGGGCCGGTTGGAGGCGGCGCTGCCGGCGCTGGCCGAGGCGGGCCCGGACGGCGACCGGCTGGCCCGGCGCTGGTTGGAGGCGGACGTGCTGCCGTGCAAGGCGAACCTGTCGACCAGGCTGGCCGGCATCGACGAGGTGCTGGCCCCGCTGGACGCGCAGTCGGTCTACTTCGACGCACCCAACCCGTTGCGGGAGGGCAGGTGCGCCCGGTGACCCACCTCGACGCCTACCGGCCGACCGACGACCTGTCCGCCGTGCCCGGTCCCCCGCTGCCCGTGCTCACCGGCGGCTGGCACGCCCGCGCGGTCGACCCGGACAGCCGTGACCTCGACCTGGTGCACCGCTGGATGCAGGCGCCGCACGTGGCCGCGTTCTGGCACCAGGCGTGGCCGCGCGAGCAGTGGGAGCAGGAGCTGCGCCGGCAGCTGTCCGGCCTGCACTCGATGCCGGTGCTGGTCAGCCGGGGTGACGACCCGGTGATGTACCTGGAGGTGTACCGGGCGGCGCGGGACGCGGTCGGGCAGGTCTACCCCGCCCGGCCGCACGACCTCGGGCTGCACGTGGCCGTGGGCGAGCTGTCGATGACCGACCAGGGGTTGGTGCGCGGGCTGCTGCCGGTGCTGACCGCGGCCCTGTTCGAGGCCGATCCGCGGTGCACGCGCGTGCTGCTGGAGCCGGACGTGCGCAACCGGCGGGCGATCAGCTCGTTCACCGCGGGCGGGTTCGCGCCGGTGGGCGAGGTGCTGCTGCCGGACAAGGTCGCCGTGCTGATGGTGTGCACGCGGTGAGCGCGCCCGCGGACGTCGTGGCGATCGGGTGCGGCCCGTTCAACCTCGGGCTGGCCGCGCTGGCGTCCACCGTGGACGACCTGGACGTGGTGGTGCTGGAGGCGCGGCCGGAGCTGCGCTGGCACAGCGGGATGATGTTCGGCGACGCGCTGCTCCAGGTGAGCTTCCTGGCCGACCTGGTGACGTTGGTCGACCCCACGCACCCGCTGTCGTTCCTGGCCTACCTGCGCGACGCCGACCGGCTGTACCCGTTCTACGTGCGGGAGAGGTTCCACCCGACCCGGCGCGAGTACGAGGACTACCTGCGGTGGGCGGCGTCCCGGCTGCCGGTGCGGTTCTCGCACGACGTGACGTCCGTGCGGTGGGCGGGCGACCGGTTCGTCGTGTCGGGGACGGGGGTGTCGGGGGCGGGGTTCTCGGTGGAGGCCCGGCACCTGGTGCTCGGGGTCGGCACCACGCCGTCGGTGCCGACCGCGCTGACCGGCCTCGGTGACCGGCTGGTGCACAGCTCCGCGTACCTGCACCGGGAGGTGACCGCGGACCGGGTGACCGTGGTCGGTTCCGGGCAGTCCGGTGCGGAGATCGTGCTGGACCTGTTGCGGCGCAACCTGGACGGCGGACCGGCGGTGACGTGGCTGACCCGCACGCCGGTGTTCGCGCCGCTGGACTACACCAAGCTGGTGCTGGAGATGACCACCCCGTCCTACGTGCGGCACTTCCACTCGTTGCCGCAGGACCGGCGGGACGCGGTGCGCGCCGAGCACTGGCGGCACTACCGGGCGATCTCGGCGGAGACGTTGGAGGAGCTGCACGACCTGCTGTACCGGCGGGAGTGGGAGCACGGGCTCGCGCCGGTGGAGCTGCGGCCGGGCGTCGCGGTCACGTCGTCGTCCACGTCCGCCGAGTCGGGCGAGGTGGTGCTGACGTGCGCGCACCGCGACACCGGGCGGACGTTCCGGCACCACACCGACCTCGTCGTGGCGGCCACCGGGTACGGGCAGGCGCCCACGCCGTTCCTGGCGCCGCTGGAACCGCTGGTGCGCCGGGACGAGCAGGGCCGGTACGTGGTGGCGCTCGACCACTCGATCGCGCTGGACCCGTCCGTCACGGGCCGGGTGTTCGTGGCCAACGCCGACCTGCACAGCCACGGCGTCGCCGCGCCGGACCTGGGCATCGGGGCGGTGCGCAACGCGACCATCGTCAACGCGGTCACCGGCCGCGAGGTCTACCGGCTGCCCAAGCACACCGCGTACACCAGCTTCGGCGCTCCGGGAGACGACGGGGGCCGACGGGACGGGCGGTCCGGGCGCGACGGACGATCGGGGGACGACGGTGACTGACCTGTGGCGCGAGTGCTCGGCGGCGCTGCTGGCGAAGGCGATCGGCGAGCTGTGCTTCGAGGG
Source organism: Actinosynnema sp. NPDC023658 (assembly GCF_040639995.1). Classification (NCBI taxonomy): domain Bacteria; kingdom Bacillati; phylum Actinomycetota; class Actinomycetes; order Pseudonocardiales; family Pseudonocardiaceae; genus Actinosynnema; species Actinosynnema sp. NPDC023658. The sequence continues at coordinate 4,616 of NZ_JBFAAX010000174.1, forward strand.
GCTGCTGACCCCCACCGGCGGGTACGAGCTGCGGTTCGACGACGCGGTCTACCTGTTCTCCGCGACGCGGACGGCGTTCGGCGGGTGGGTGGTGGAGCCGGGGTCGGTGCGCCGGGCCGCGACCGGCATCCTCGGTGACGACGTGGTCGAGCCGTGCGACGACGTGCAGCTGTTCGTGGTGGACGCGTTCCGGTTCCTGCGGGTCGACCCGGCCACGACCGCGGGCTTCCTGGCGGAGGTGACCGCGACCCTGGCCGCCGACGTGGCGCTGGCCTCGACGGCGTGGCCGGCGGCGGAGCTGGCGTCGTTGCCCCGGGCCGAGCTGGACGGGCACCTCACCGGGCACCCGTGGCTGATCGCGAACAAGGGGCGGGTCGGGTTCTCGGCGGACGACCTGGCGCGGCACAGCCCCGAGGCGCGCACGCCCGTGCGGCTGCCGTGGCTGGCCGTGCACCGCGGGCTGGCGGAGTTCCGCGGCACGTCCGAGCTGTCGGAGGAGGGCGTGCGGGCGCGGGAGCTGGACCCGATGACGGTCGAGCGGTTCACCGAGGCGTTGCAGGAGGCCGGGGTCGACCCGGCGGCCTACGTGTGGCTGCCCGCGCACCCGTGGCAGCTCGACCACGTCGTGCGCACCCTGTGGGCGCCGGAGCTGGCCACCGGTCGGATCGTGGAGCTGGGCGAGGCGCCGGACTGGTACCTGCCGACCCAGGCGATCCGCACCATGTCCAACGTGGACTCACCGACGCGGTACCAGGTCAAGCTGCCGCTGCGGGTGCTGAACACGTCGGTGTACCGGGGCCTGCCGCCGCACTGCACGCTGGCCGCGCCGGTCGTGACGCAGTGGCTGGCCGGGCTGTGGCGGTCGGACAAGCTGATCGCGGAGTGGGGCACGGAGCTGCTGGGCGAGGTCGCCTCGGTGACCGTGCGGCACCCGCGGCTGTCGCGGGCGGGTGACGTGCCGTACCAGTGGCTGGAGACGATGGGGTGCATCTGGCGCGCGCCCGTGGCGCTGCGGCCCGGTGAGCGCTCGTGGTCGTTGGCGGCGCTGCTGCACGTGGACCGCGCGGGTCGGCCGCTGGTGGCGGAGTACGTCGGTGACACCGACCCGGCGGTGTGGTTCGCGGCGCTGCTGCGCGCCCTGTTCCGGCCGTTGCTGCACGTGCTCTACACCTACGGGATCACGTTCAACCCGCACGGCGAGAACGTCGTGGTGATCACCGACGAGGACGACGTGCCGCTCCGCGTCGCCCTGCTCGACCTGGTGGACGACGTGAACGTGTCCGTCGACCGCGTGCCCGCGCGCGGGCTGGAGCCGGACACCCACGACCCCGTGCTGCCGCGCAAGCCGTGGCCGGTGCTGCGGCAGTACGTCGTGGACGCCCTGCTGGTCGGCGTGTTCCGCCCCCTGTCCACCCTGCTGGACCTGCCGGAGGACCGCTTCTGGGGCATGGTGCGCGGCGAGGTCGACGCCTACCGCAACCGCTTCCCCATACTGGCCGCCCGGATGGAGGCAGGCTCCCTGACCGCGCCGGAGCTGCTGCGCTACCCGCTCAACAGCTACCGGATCACCTCGGGCTACCGCGACCTGACCGCCCGTCCCCCGGTCCCGGAGACGGGCACCCTGCCCAACCCCCTGCACGACGCGACGCCGGTCGCACCCCTCGACGGCTGGTGAGGGTCGACCGCCTCGACCGGTATCCCCGGCCGGACGCGGCGGCCGGAGCACTAGGGGCGGGCCAGGGTGAGGTAGGCGAAGCCGAACTCGCCCCGGTAGCCCTTGAGCCAGCCGTCGCGGTGGTCGTCGACGACCGCCCTGACCTCGTCGGCTTGAGGGTGGTCGGGGTTGTCGAGCAGCCAGCGCTCGCGGGCGGCGCACCAGCGGGACTCGAAGCCGTCCCACTCGTCCAAGGTCGCGGTGGTGAGGGAGAGCAGGCGGTAACCGCAGCTCATCGCCAGGTCGACCAGGTCCGGGAGGGGGACGAACCCGTCCTCGCCGAAGATCTCCACCGACCGCGCGCCGGGCGGTCGTTCCCAGAAGCCGTCCCCGAGCAGGAGGGTGCCGCCGGGGCGGACGCGGGCGTGCATCGCCTCCAGGGTGCCCTTCGTGCCGCCCCACGCGTGGGACGCGCCGATCGAGATCGCCACGTCCGCGGGCTCCGCCTGCCAGGTGGTGACGTCGGCGCACTCCAGCGCGACGCGCGACGTCAGGCCCCTGGCCTCGACGTTCGCCAGGCCGCGCGTGATGGCGTGCTCGTCGCTGTCCACGCCGAGGCCCGCGACGCCCGGCTGCTGCCCGACCGCGCGCAGCAGCAGCTCCGCCCAGCCGCAGCCGTAGTCGACCACCCGCTGCCCCTCCCCCAGGTGCAGGCTCGCGATCAGGTCGAAGGCCTTGGCGTCCGAGAGCGGGGAGTTGAAGTCGAGCAGGGCGTGGCCGTTCAGCGGTGCGTCCGTCACGGCCACACCGTGTCAGAACGCGCGCGGATCGGAAATGGAATTACTCCTGGCCCCGGACCACGCGGCGCAGCTTCGGCAGCCGTTCCGCGATCACGCGCTCGGCGCCGCGGCCGGTCGGCTGGTAGTAGTCGCGGCCGACCAGGTCGTCCGGCGGGTACTGCTGGGTCAGCACGCCCTCCGGCACGTCGTGCGGGTAGCGGTAGCCCTGGGCGTTGCCGAGCTTGGCCGCGCCCGCGTAGTGGCCGTCGCGCAGGTGCGCGGGCACCGAGCCGATCGCACCCCCGCGGACGTCGGACATCGCCTCCCCGATCGCGGTCGTCACGGCGTTCGACTTGGGCGCGGTGGCCAGGTGGACGGTCGCCTGGGCGAGGTTCAGCGCGCACTCCGGCAGCCCGATGAGCTGCACCGCCTGCGCCGCGGCCACGCAGGTCTGCAACGCCGTCGGGTCGGCCATGCCGACGTCCTCGCTGGCGTGGATGACCAGCCGCCGGGCGATGAACCTCGGGTCCTCGCCCGCCTCGATCATCCGGGCCAGGTAGTGCAGCGCCGCGTCCACGTCCGAACCGCGGATGGACTTGATGAACGCGCTGGTCACGTCGTAGTGCTGGTCGCCCTGCCGGTCGTAGCGCACGGCCGCCTTGTCGACCGTCGCCTCCACCGTCGCCAGGTCGAGCACGCCCCCGTCACCGACCGCGTCCGCCGCCGCCTCCAACGCGGTCAACGCGCGCCGGGCGTCACCGCCGGCCAGCCGGACCAGGTGGTCCTCCGCCTCCTGCTCGACGGTGATCGAGCCGCCGAGGCCGCGGTCGTCCTCGATCGCCCGCTTGACCAGCACGCGCACCGCGTCGTCGGTCAACGGGCGCAGCTGCAGCACCAGCGACCGGGACAGCAGCGGCGAGACGACCGAGAAGAACGGGTTCTCCGTCGTCGCCGCGACCAGCAGCACGATCCGGTCCTCGACCGCGCCGAGCAGCGCGTCCTGCTGGGTCTTGGAGAACCGGTGCACCTCGTCGATGAACAGCACGGTCGACTCGCCGGAGCGGACCAGGCGGCGGCGGGCCTCCTCGATGACCGCGCGCACCTCCTTCACGCCCGCCGACAGCGCCGACAGCGCGGCGAACCGCCTGCCGGTGGCCTGGGAGACGAGCGTGGCCAGGGTCGTCTTGCCGGTGCCCGGCGGGCCGTAGAGCATGATCGAGGCGGGCGAGGAGCCCTCCACCAGCCTGCGCAGCGGGGCGCCCGGGCCGAGCAGGTGGTCCTGCCCCACCACCTCGTCCAGGGTGCGCGGGCGCATCCGCACGGCCAGCGGCGCGTTGGCGGCGATGCGCGCAGCCTTCTCCTCCGGGTCGACCCCGAACAAGCCGTCGTCGAACAGGCCCTCGTTCACGTGTTCGACTGTAGCTCCCCCGTGCACAGCCGCTGTCCGAGCGTGCAACGGCGGTTCCGCCGCAGGTGGCGCGCGGTGCAGGGTGTGCGGCATGAGCGAGGTGGCCGCATGAGCAAGCTGAGTCCGGAGCAGATCGCCCGGCACGCGCACGACGCGGGGTTCCGCGGGCAGGACCTGACGATCGCGGTGGCGGTCGCGCTGGCCGAGTCCGGCGGCGACCCGCGCGCGCACAACTCCACCCCGCCGGACGACTCCTACGGGCTGTGGCAGATCAACATGCTCGGCGCGATGGGTCCGGCGCGGCGGCGCGAGTTCGGGCTGGACTCGAACCGGGAGCTGTTCGACCCGGCGGAGAACGCCCGTGCGGCGAACAAGATCTCCGGCGACGGTCATTCCTGGACGCCGTGGAGCACGTACACCAACGGCGCGTACAAGCACCACCTCGACGAGGCCCGTCGAGGCGTGGAGGCGATGAAGCACGGCGGCTCCGGTGGCGGGTCCGGCGGTGGTGGTTCGCGCGGTGGCGGTTCGCATGGTGGGGGCGGCTCGCGCGGTGGCGGGTTCTCGGTGGACGTGGGTGTCCTGCGGGACTACGCGCGCCGCACGCGCAACTCGGCGGACGACCTCACCGCGCTGGGCCGTCGGCACGTCCGCGAGGTGCGGGAGATCGCCGACGACAGCTTCGGGCACCTCGGCAAGCAGTCCGGGTTCGCCGACGCGCTGGACAACTTCGGCGCGGCGCTGCGCAAGCAGGTCAAGGCGGTCGCGCACAACACCGACGCGCTGGCCACGTCCGCCAGTCGCTCCGCGCACTCGTACAAGGACCAGGAAGACGACATCGCCCACTCGTTGCGCGGCGGGCGCGGCGGGCACGGTGGGCGTGCCGGCAGTGGTGGTAGCGGTGGCAGCGGTGGCATCAGCGGTGGAGGGGAAGGGTAGTGGACACCCGAGCGATGGCCCGGCACTTCGCCGAGAGCATGATCGGCCACCGGAACTCGTTGGCGGGCAAGGCCGAGGACGCGGTGAAGGTGCAGTACGCGCTGCACCAGACCGCGTCCGGCCTCACCGACCAGCACGAGGACCAGCGCAAGGCCGCCCGCACGGTGCTGGAGCACTGGAAGGGCGACAACTCCGAGGGCTTCGAGAAGCGCTCGAACCGGCTGGCCAGGCAGGTGCGGGTGACCGCGGACGCCGCCCGTGACGCGGAGAAGATCGTGGCGGGCGTGTCCAGCGCGTTGACGACCGGGCACGAGCGGGCGCGGCGAGCCGTCGACGAGTACCTCGACACGGCGGCCCGGCTGCTGGAGACCGGCAAGAGCGTCGGCACGCAGGCGGCGCTGCTCAAGGCCGTGGCCCAGGCGGCGGACCTGGAGCCGAAGTACACCAAGGAGACCGCCGCGGCCGTGCGGCACACGCGGGGCGAGCTGGAGGACGCCGCCCGCAAGCTGCGCGCGTTGGAGAAGGAGGTCGAGCACGACGGCGTCGCGGACGGCCGGCCCGAGCGCACCCGCGGCCACACCCAGCCCTCCCACGCCCGTGCCCGCGGCCGTTCCCGGACGATCATCTCGGCCGCGCGGCACGAACTGGGCACGCGGGAGAACCCGCCCGGCAGCAACCGCAACCCATACGGCCCGACGGCGGCGTGGTGCTCGTCGTTCGCCACGGCGATGTGGCGCAAGGCCGGGGTGGACATCCCGCTGCTGCCGTTCACCGGCGACGTGTTCCGGTGGGGGCAGAAGCACGGCAAGGCGTACACGAACCTCGGGGCCGTGCGGCCGGGTGACGTGCTGCTGTTCGGCACCGGGCCGAGCAGCGCGGCGACCAGCAAGCACATCGGGATCGTGGAGAAGGTCTCCGGCGGGACCGTGACGCTGATCGAGGGCAACTCCGGCGACAGCGTCCGGCGCAACACCCACCGGCTCAGCTCGGCGACGTTCTACGGAGGGGTGCACCCGTGATCACGGCACACGCGCACGACCCGGACACCGGGATCGCGGTGGAGGTGGGGCCCGGCGGCGGGTTGCGCGACCTGGTGCTGGACTCGAGGTCGTTGCGGCTGGGGCAGTCGCAGCTGGCGAAGGCGATCCTGGACCTGGTCGATACCGCGACCGCACGTGCGAACGCTCGCGTGCAGCGCGCTCTGGGTGACGTGAGCGCGCTCGGGTTGGCAGTGGAGACGCGGATGGAGGAGTCGGTCGAGGACACGACTCCCGAGACTTGGCGGGTGTGATGGGGCTCGGGGAGCGGTTGGACGCCGTGCGGCGGGAGGCCTCGGCGTCCGGTGTGACGGTGGTGGTCGACCTGCACGGCAAGCTCGTCGACCTGTCGTTCATGCGGGAGGCGCTGGCCGTGCGGCCGGCCGAGCTGGCGGCGGTCGTGCGCCGGTTGGTCGACGAGGCGGCGGCGGAGGCGCTGGCGGAGGGCATGTCCGTGCTGGCCGACGTCGTGCCGCCGGAGCTGCTCACGTCCTGAGCGTTCAACTCGCGTGTCCCGAACGTAGGACACGCGCGTTCCGAACGTAGGACACGCGCGACGTGAATGTAGGACTCTCGCGAGACTCCTACGTTCAGAGCGCGAG
>NZ_JBFAAX010000175.1:0-7599 GCF_040639995.1 Actinosynnema sp. NPDC023658
GCCGCGGCCCGCGCCGCGTACCGCTTGAGCAGGTCGACGGTCCACGTGCCGCCGAAGCACACCAGCGCGCCGCCGTCGGTCAGCGGCACGGCCGAACCGACCCCGGACACGCCCCACGGCCCTTCACCCAATTCGGTGAGCTCCGCGTGGTCGACGACGCGGTCCAGCACGGCGGCGAGACCGGGCGCGGTGGCGGCCACCTGCCGGGTGGTGCGGGCCACCGCCACGTCCCCCGCGGACGTGCGACGCCACCACTCCAGACGTCCGCGCAACCCCGGCAGCACCACCACGGTGTGCTCGGCGGGCGCGAGCTCGACCACGGCGCGCAGGGTGTCGGCGCGATCGGTGGTCAGGGTCATCCGGGCGGCGGCTTCGTCCAGGTAGTCGTCGATCCCCCGGTACCAGGCGACCCACCCGCCGCCGAGGTCCTGCCGACGCCCGAGGTCCGCGTCGGCGAGCCGGTCGGACCGGTCCGACCGGTCGTCGAGCAGGGTCGAACCGATTCGCGCCTTCGGGAACAGCACGGATGCGAGCGGGTTGACCAGCCGGACAACACCCTCCGGGTCCAGCACGACGACGGCCTCGTGGAAGCCGTCGACCACGCGACGCCACGCGTCGAGGTCGAGGCCCGTGTCGGCGCCTTGCCGGTAGCCCTGGGCCATCACGGCTCCTGTGTGTCGGGTTGACCCAACCTATCGGACAAGTTGAGACCAACAGTGGCAGGCTTGGCCCAGTTCCGCTGACATCGGAGGCTCGTGTGACGACCGCCCAGGACGACACGGACGTGACCCTGGCCCGACTGCTGACCGCGATGCGGGAGATGAAGGACGGCAACTTCCGCCGACGGCTCGTCGTGCCGCGCGACGGCGTGACAGCCGAGCTGGCCGAAGCCTTCAACGAGATCGCGGAGCGCAACCAGTGGCTGGTCGGTGAGCTGGTGCGGGTGCGCCAGTCCGTCGGCCAGGAGGGCAGGCTGGGCGAGCGGCTGGCCCCGAGCACCGCCACGGGTGGCTGGGCCACGGCCGCGGACGCGGTGAACGGCCTGATCGACGACCTCACCAGACCCACCGCCGAGCTGAGCCGCGTCCTGGCCGCGGTCGCGGAGGGCGACCTGTCGCAGGAGATCATCGTGGACGCCCGCGGTGAGGTCGCCGCGCTGGTGGAGAGCTTCAACTCGATGACGGCCACCCTGCGGACGTTCGCGGGCGAGGTCACGCGGGTGGCGCGCGAGATCGGCACGGACGGCCGGTTGGGCGGCACGGCGGTCGTGCCGGGGGTGGCGGGCACCTGGAAGGACCTCACCGACTCGGTCAACTTCATGTCCGACAACCTGACCAAGCAGGTCCGCGACATCGCGCAGGTGGCGACGGCGGTGGCGCAGGGCGACCTGTCGCAGAAGATCACCGTCACGGTGGCGGGCGAGATGCTGGAGCTGAAGGACACCGTCAACACGATGGTCGACCAGCTGTCGTCGTTCGCGGACGAGGTCACGCGCGTGGCACGAGAAGTCGGCACGGACGGACGGTTGGGCGGCCAGGCGCAGGTGCCGGGCGTCGCCGGGACGTGGCGCGACCTGACGGACAACGTGAACTTCATGGCGAACAACCTGACGTCGCAGGTCCGCAACATCGCGCAGGTGGCGACGGCGGTGGCGCAGGGCGACCTGTCGCAGAAGATCACGGTCGACGCGCGCGGCGAGATCCTGGAGCTGAAGTCGACCATCAACACGATGGTCGACCAGCTCTCGTCGTTCGCGGACGAAGTCACCCGCGTGGCACGAGAAGTCGGCACGGACGGACGGCTCGGCGGCCAGGCGCAGGTGCCGGGCGTCGCCGGGACGTGGCGCGACCTGACCGACTCCGTCAACTTCATGGCGGGCAACCTGACGTCGCAGGTCCGCAACATCGCGCAGGTCACGACGGCGGTCGCCCAGGGCGACCTGTCGCAGAAGATCGACGTGGACGCGCGGGGCGAGATCCTCCAGCTCAAGACGACGATCAACACGATGGTCGACCAGCTGTCGTCGTTCGCGGCAGAGGTGACGCGCGTGGCGCGGGAGGTCGGCAGCGACGGGCGGCTGGGCGGTCAGGCGCAGGTGCCGGGCGTCGCGGGCACGTGGCGGGATCTGACCGACTCGGTGAACTTCATGGCGGGCAACCTGACGTCGCAGGTCCGCAACATCGCGCAGGTGGCGACGGCGGTCGCGAGGGGTGACCTGTCGCAGAAGATCACGGTGAACGCCCGGGGCGAGATCCAGGAGCTCAAGGACACCATCAACACGATGGTCGACCAGCTCTCGTCGTTCGCGGACGAAGTCACCCGCGTGGCACGAGAAGTCGGCACGGACGGGCGATTGGGCGGTCAGGCGCAGGTGCCGGGCGTCGCCGGGACGTGGCGCGACCTGACCGACTCCGTCAACTTCATGGCGAACAACCTGACGGCGCAGGTGCGGTCGATCGCGCAGGTCACGACGGCGGTGGCCGGTGGCGACCTGTCCCAGAAGATCACGGTCGACGCGCGCGGCGAGATCCTGGAGCTGAAGTCGACCATCAACACGATGGTCGACCAGCTGTCGTCGTTCGCGGACGAAGTCACTCGCGTGGCACGAGAAGTCGGCACGGACGGGCGGTTGGGTGGTCAGGCGCGGGTGCCGGGCGTCGCCGGGACGTGGAAGGACCTGACGGACAACGTCAACGTCATGGCCGACAACCTGTCCACCCAGGTGCGGTCGATCGCGGCGGTGGCGACGGCGGTCGCGGGCGGCGACCTGTCCAAGAAGATCGCCGTCGAGGCGAAGGGCGAGGTCGCGGCCCTGGCGGACACGATCAACGGCATGGTCGACACGCTGCGCGCGTTCGCGGACGAGGTCACCCGCGTGTCCCGCGAGGTCGGCACCGAGGGCATCCTGGGCGGCCAGGCGCGGGTCCCGAACGTGGCGGGCACCTGGAAGGACCTCACCGAGAACGTCAACTTCATGGCGAACAACCTGACCTCGCAGGTCCGCAACATCGCCCAGGTGACGACCGCGGTGGCGTTGGGCGACCTGTCGAAGAAGATCGACGTCGACGCGCGCGGCGAGATCCTGGAGCTCAAGACCACGATCAACACGATGGTCGACCAGCTGTCGTCGTTCGCCCAGGAGGTCACCCGCGTCGCGCGGGAGGTCGGCACCGAGGGCAAGCTGGGCGGTCAGGCCGAGGTCGAAGGCGTCTCGGGCACGTGGAAGCGGCTCACCGAGAACGTGAACGAGCTGGCCGGGAACCTGACCCGGCAGGTGCGCGCGATCGCCGTGGTGGCGACGGCGGTGACGGCGGGCGACCTGACCCGGCAGATCACCGTGGACGCCTCCGGCGAGGTCGCGGACCTCAAGGACAACATCAACCGGATGATCGGCAACCTGAGGGCGTCGACCCGCGCCAACCAGGAGCAGGACTGGCTGAAGACCAACCTGGCCCGGTTGTCCGGCCAGATGCAGGGCCACCGCGACCTCAACGCCATGGCGTCGCTGGTGATCAGCGAGCTGACGCCGCTGGTGTCGGCGCAGCACGGCGCGTTCTTCCTGGTGGACCCCGAGTCGAACGCCCTGGACCTGACCGCGTCGTACGGGTACCGCCCGCCGGCCGGGCGGCCCACGCGGTTCATGCGCGGCGAGTCGCTGGTCGGGCAGGTCGCGGTGGAGAAGAAGACGGTGCTGGTGACCGACGTGCCGCCGGGGTACCTGGAGATCGGCTCCGGGCTCGGCGCGGCGCCGCCCGCCAACCTGGTGATCCTGCCGATCGTGTTCCAGGGCGAGACGCTGGGCGTGATCGAGCTGGGGTCGTTCGGCGAGTTCACCGAGGTGCACCTGGACCTGCTGGACCAGCTCAAGGAGAACATCGGCGTCAACCTGAACACGATGCTCGCCAACGCGCGGACGGACAGCCTGCTGGTCGAGTCGCAGCGGCTGACCGAGGAGCTGCGGGCCGGTTCGGTCGAGCTGGAGGCGCGGGCGCGGCAGCTCTCGTCGGCGTCGAAGTACAAGTCGGAGTTCATGGCGAACATGTCGCACGAGCTGCGCACGCCGTTGAACAGCCTGCTGATCCTGGCGAAGCTGCTGGCCGACAACCTGGACGGCAACCTGAACGCGAAGCAGGTCGAGTTCGCCAGGACGATCCACTCGTCGGGCACCGACCTGCTGCAGCTGATCGACGACATCCTGGACCTGACGAAGGTCGAGGCCGGGCACATGCAGGTGCAGACCGACCCGGTGCGGGTGTCCGACGTGGTCGGTTACGTCGAGGCGATGACCACACCGCTGGCGGCGGAGAAGGGGCTGGAGTTCGGGGTCGTGGTGGACCCGGACGTCCCGTCCACCCTGCACACCGACGAGCACCGGTTGCAGCAGATCCTGCGCAACCTGTTGTCGAACGCGGTGAAGTTCACCCACGACGGGGAGATCAAGCTGCGGATCCGGGTGATCGAGGGCTCGGTCGCGTTCGACGTGCAGGACACCGGCATCGGCATCCCGGCCGAGAAGCTGTCGGTGATCTTCGAGGCGTTCCAGCAGGCGGACGGCACGACGTCGCGCAAGTACGGCGGCACCGGGTTGGGCCTGTCGATCAGCCGGGAGCTGGCAACGTTGCTGGACGGGCGGCTGGACGTCCGGTCGGAGCCCGGCATCGGGTCGACGTTCACGCTGTACCTGCCGCTGGGTGAGCAGGGGCTCGTGCCGGCGGTCGTCGTAGAGCCGGAAGTCGTGCCGGAGCTGCTGACGCCCGCCGACGACGCGCCGCAGTCGCTGGTCGCGCCGTCGGAGCTGCCGCCCGCGCCGATGCGGTTCCACGGCGAGAAGGTGCTGATCGTCGACGACGACCTGCGCAACGTCTTCGCGCTCACGAGCGTGCTGGAGCTGCACGGGTTGCAGGTGATCTACGCGGACAACGGCATCACCGGCGTGCGGGCGTTGGAGCAGTACGACGACGTGACGCTGGTGCTGATGGACATCATGATGCCGGAGCTGGACGGCAACGCGACCATGGCCGCGATCCGGGCGATGTCGCGGTACGCCGACCTGCCGGTGATCGCGGTGACCGCCAAGGCGATGAAGGGTGACAGGGAGAAGTCGCTGGCCTCGGGTGCGACGGACTACGTGACCAAGCCCGTGGACACCGAGCACCTGCTCCGGTTGATCGCGTTCTACCTCGGGGTGGAGCAGGATTGAGCGGTAGGTGGGGGTTCCGCCATCGATCGTGAAGTTTTCCTGGCCGGCTCGATTTGACATGGGGCCCTTACGGGCACCCCAGGCAGGCCAAAGCCGGCAGGCCCAGCGGGGTAAAGCGTCCCGCCGGGCCTGCCGGCTCCGTCCAGCCCAAGGCACCCGAACCCATGTCAAATCGGGCCTCGGTGGGGTGGTGGCGGGTCCGTTGGGATAGGGACCCGTTGGGAATAGGGGGTCCGTTGAGCGAGCGGGCGAGCGGGGTCGTGGCGGGGGCGTTGTGGTGGGGGTCCGTTGTGGTCGGTCAGGTGAGGGTGGTCAGCAGGCGGTGGCAGCGTTGGGGGTCCTCGGTCAGGCCCGCGTTCAGGCCCCAGAGGTAGTAGTCGACGGTGCGGAAGACCACCCAGCGCCTGGTGTGGTCGTGGGGTGTGGCGGCGTGGTCCACCAGGATGTCGAGGTGCTCGGTGATGGAGGCGGGGGTCGGCATTTCGTCCAGCCTGGTCCAGAGCACTCGGGCGAAGTCGTAGGCGATGTCTCCGCGCAGGAGGATCGGGTCGACGGTGAGCCAGGGCTCCCGGGTGCCGGCCAGTACTTGTGCCGAGTGCAGGTCGCCGTTGACGGCCAGGTCCGAGGTCGTCGTCACCAGTGCTTCAGCGGCTTCCTGCGCCGCTCGCAGGAAGGCGGCGTCGAAAGGTCTGCCCAGGTCGTTCCAGTCGATCTCCAGCGAAGCGGAGCGGGCGTGCGCCAGGTCCGCGGTCGAGCGGGTGGTCGGTGGGGCGGGCACGGCCAGTCTTCTGGCGACTCTGCCCAGCAGCGCGGTCGCTTCTCGCGACGGCAGGTGGGTGGCGCTGCGGTGGGGGTCCAGGCGTTCCAGCAGCATGGCGCCGGCCGGTGGGTCGGCGTCCACCAGGAGGACGGTTCCGCGGCCGTCCCAGAAGCGCAGCGCTTCGACGTGCGCGGTGACGTCCTCGCTCGGCGCGTTCATCCTCAGCACGAGTGGGGTGCCGTCCCTCGTCACCGGGATGACCAGGGCGTGGGAGCCGTGGGTGGCGGGGCCGTCCGGGCGCAGCCCCCAGGTCGCCAGGCGCTCGTCGATGGCGGCCGGGAGCGCGGCCAGCCACTCCGGGTCGCGGGGAATCGGCGCGTTCCGGAAGGACTCGGGGATCACCTCGCCGCGGCGGTGGCCGAGTCGACCGTGTCGTGGATGTGCATGACCTCGGTCAGCTCGGTCAGCCGGAACAGCTTGTGGACGGAGGGCTGCAACGACGCCATCCGGAGCTGGCCGCCCACGCCGTCCAGTCTGCGGTGCCAGTCGAGCATGAGGGACAGACCCGTGGTATCCATGAACGGCACGCCGCTCAGGTCGACGACCACATGGGCGCCCGTGCTCTCTTCGAGGCTGTCGGACAGCACGGGGACGGTGTCCGCGTCCAGCTCGCCCGACACCGCGACGACCGTCCAGCCGCCCCGCACCTCACTGCGCACCTGCAACTCCATGGTGCCCGAGCCTAGCCACCGGATGCGCCCCGTGCCGATACCGATCCCCCGCCACGCCGCCACCAGGATCGTGACAGCCGCTGGTCACCGTCACACGGGCTGGTCGTCACCCCGCCGCCGGACGCCGCCAGGGCACCGGTGGGCGCGACCAGTCGGTGGCGCGGGTGGCGGATGTGCGACCATGCGGTGACGGCCGATCAACGGGGAGCGGATGTGCGCAACGAGCCAGCGGCGCCGGTGGCCGTGACGCTGCCCGCCTCGGCGGGTGCGTCGGCACGGGCCCGACAGGTGGTGGGTGACGCGGTGACGGCCTGGGGGCTGTCCGACGACGCCGCCGACGACGCCGCCTTGGTGGTGACCGAGCTGGTGTCCAACGCGGTGGACCACGCGTCCGGGCCGGTGGGCCTGACGGTGACGCGGACGGAGTCGGGGCTGCGGATCGAGGTGGCCGACGGCTCGTCCGCACTGCCCCAGCCCAGACCGGTGCAGGTCGATTCCGCACGCGGGCGCGGGCTGATCATCGTGGCGGCCCTGAGCCGGACGTGGGGAACCGACCCGACTTCCGACGGCAAGGTCGTGTGGGCCGAGCTGGACGGCTGACCGGCTGCCGACGATCGGGACTACACCATCATCTGGTTCGTGGAGGCGTGCTTGAGCAACGCCCTGCGGCTGGAGGGCTACATCGCGGACGCCGAGCCGGCGGACTTCTTCCGCCGCGCGCAGGGTGAGAGCCGCAAGGGCGCCGAGCAGGGCAAGCAGCTGTTCGCGTTGCGCCTGGCGAAGTAGGCACGCGGAAGGGCCGCCCGACCCGCGAACCGGTGGGCCGCCCGTTCCCCCCTGGGGGCAACATGGGCACCCCGAAACGGGCCTCGGCGAGGTTGGCGATTTGCCTAACCGTCGTGTTGTTG
>NZ_JBFAAX010000175.1:7609-11007 GCF_040639995.1 Actinosynnema sp. NPDC023658
GGCCCTTCGCCGCTTCGGGACTACTGCTGCTCGCGGAACCGGTCGAGGCCTTCTTTGGCCTTTTCCGTACCCGTCTGGATGTGCTCGGAGTGCTGACCGCCGGTCCGCTCGTCGACGAACTGCCCGGCCTTGTCGATGCCCTGGTCCGCCTTGTCGCCGTGCTGGCCGAGGGCGTCCTTGGCCTTGTCCTTCAGCTCGTCGAACTTGTCGCCAATGCCCATCTGCGCTCGAACCTCCTCCGGGTGTCCCTGGTGGACACTCCATCGGATCGGTTACCCGCGGCACGGCGGGGTTGATGCGTGCTGAGCCGCAACTCACCCGGAAGAGTCAGGCTTGCTACAGGGTCGCCCGTTGGTACGACGTGTCGAGCGCGTGCGACGACGGGTCGTCCACCGACGGGTTGGGCAGGCCGAGCATCAACAGCAGCTCGTGGCAGTCCGCGGCGTCGACCGAGTTGTCCGCGACGGTGCGGGCGGCTAGGTGGCGCTGGACGATCTCGGCCCGGTCGGCTGCGGCACGTGCGTCGGCGAAACCCACCGCGGCACCCTGCGTTCGACCGGTTCTGGTCTGCGTCATGACGACTCCGCCTCCCCTGCCGGCAGGGCCGCACCACACCGACGGCGGACAACGTCCGGCCGATCGGAGGCGTGGTGGTTCGGTCCGGCGTGCCTGCGGGCTGTGGGGCTAGATGATGTGAACGGATGATCCGGCGACAAGCCGGTGCTCCCGTCCCCGGCCCCAAGAGCGGCCGGACCTGGTCGGGGTCCGCGCCGGCGAAGTGCCGACGGCTCGTGTCCCGACTGGTCGACTGTACTCCACGAAGCGCCCCACCGGGTCGTCAATATCCAACCAACTATCAACGTATGAAGTCAAGTATTGTCAAGCGGCGGTCGTTCGCGCTTGACTGGCCCGGTCGTCGGGTGTCGACCGGAGGTGGACGTGGTCAACGTCAGAGTCGCCGCAGTGGTTGGTGTGTTGATCGGGTTGGTGGGCCTCGCGGCACCCGCGAGCGCCGCTCCCCAGGCCGCGGCGCTGCCCACGGTGGACATGGAGGCCGTGCTCAAGGCCGCGCAGATCGACCCGCGCCGGGCCGACTCGGCCATCACGCCGGGCAGCGGCGACAGCGTGCGGCTGGTCGAGCAGGCGCTGGTCGCGAAGGGGCTGCTGGCCTCGTCGTACGCCGACGGGCACTTCGGCACCAAGACCATCGACGCCTACGCGGCCTACCAGCGCTCGCTCGGCTACACCGGGATCGACGCCTCCGGCCTGCCCGGACCGACGTCGCTGCGGCAGCTGGGCGAGACGACCTACACCGTCACCCGCGTGGTGTCGGCGGGCAGCCGGCTCACCTACCACGGCGCCACGATGAACACCCGCACGAAGGCCATGCTGGTCGAGGCGGAACGGCTGCTGGGCCGGTCGTTGGGCATCACCCAGGGCTCCTACAACCCGGGTGGCGTGGCGGGTTCGGCGGGCACCCACGACGGCGGCGGCGCGCTGGACATCTCGGTGTCGGGCATGACGGCGACCACCCGCACCACCGTGACCCGGGCGTTGCGCCAGGTCGGCTTCGCGGCCTGGATCCGCACGCCCGCGCAGGGCTTCGAGTACCACATCCACGCGATCGCGCTGAGCGACCCGGACCAGTCCTCCGGCGCCCAGCACCAGTCGGGCGACTACTACCTGGGCTTCAACGGCCTCGCGGACCGCGCGGCGGACGACGGCCCGGTCGTCACGCCGAAGGAGACGTGGGAGGAGTACCTGCGTTGACGTCGGGGCTTTTCGCGGTCTCTACGATGGCCTGACAGCCTTCCGATCGGGGTCGCGATGAGCAACGTGGAGACGCACCCGCCCGAACTGGTCTGCGGCAGCACGGCCGGTGCGGCGGCGGTCGAGGTGCTCGAACCCCGGGACGTCCCGCTGGGCGGGCCGCGGGCGATGACCGTGCGGCGCACGTTGCCGCAGCGGTCGCGCTCGCTGATCGGCGCGTGGTGCTTCGCGGACCACTACGGCCCCGACGACGTGTCGGTCAGCGGTGGCATGGACGTCGCCCCGCACCCGCACACCGGCCTGCAGACGGCGAGCTGGTTGTTCAGCGGCGAGATCGAGCACCGCGACACCCTCGGCGTGCACGCCCTGGTGCGGCCGGGCGAGCTGAACCTGATGACGGCCGGGCACGGGATCGCCCACTCCGAGGTGTCGACCCCGGACACGACCGTGCTGCACGGCGTGCAGCTGTGGATCGCGCTGCCCGACGCGGACCGTGACGCCCCGCGCGACTTCCAGCACTACGCGCCCGACGCGGTGGCGTTGGAGGGTGCGACGGCGCGGGTGTTCCTCGGATCCCTGGCCGGTGAGACGTCCCCGGTGCGCACGTTCACGCCGTTGCTGGGTGCGGAGCTGGTGCTGGAACCGGGCGCGCGCCTCGTGCTGGAGGTGGACGCGGCGTTCGAGCACGGCGTGCTGGTCGACGTGGGCGCGGTGGAGTTGGACGGCACGCCGCTCGGGCGTGGCGCGCTGGGTTGTTCGGGTCCGGGCACGACGGAGCTGCGCCTGGCGAACGCCGGCGAGGCCCCGGCGCGGGTGGTGCTGCTCGGCGGCGAGCCGTTCGGCGAGGACCTGGTGATGTGGTGGAACTTCGTCGGCCGCAGCCACGAGGAGATCGCCCTGTTCCGCGACCAGTGGCAGGCGGGGTCCGACCGGTTCGGGCAGGTGGAGGGCTATCCGGGCGGGCGGCTGCCCGCGCCGCCGCTGCCGATGGGCCGCCTCCGGCCGCGCGGCAACCCGCCCCGGCCCTGACGGGTCACGGGCGCGGGGCGTACATGATCACGGCCACGCCGACGAGGCAGATCGCCGCGCCGGCGTAGTCCCACCGGTCGGGTCGGAACTTGTCCACGACCACGCCCCAAGCGAGCGACCCGGCCACGAACACCCCGCCGTACGCGGCCAGGATGCGGCCGAAGTGCGCGTCGGGCTGGAGGGTCGCCGCGAACCCGTAGAGACCCAGCGCCGCCACGCCCGCGCCGATCCACAGCAGGCCGCGGTGCTCGCGCACGCCCTGCCAGATCAGCCACGCGCCACCGATCTCGGCGATCGCGGCCAGCACGAACAACACCAGCGAGCGGACCACGGTCATGCCCGCGACCCTAATGGCCTTGACAACACCCGGCCTCGTTATGAACAGTTGTTCATGAACGAGTGTTCATAACGAGAGGGGCAGCGTCGTGGCGCACATCGTCAACACCGACCAGGCCGAGGCGTGGAACAGCTACGAGGGCGGGCACTGGGCCGCCAACCAGGACCGCTTCGACGCGCCGGTCGGGTGGTCGCGGGCGTGGCCGGCGGTGTCGCCGACCACCTCGGCATCGAGGTGTTCTGGGTGCGGGCGGTGTTCGCCG
>NZ_JBFAAX010000176.1:0-251 GCF_040639995.1 Actinosynnema sp. NPDC023658
CTCCCGTAGCACGGGAAAAGGCCCGCCACCGGCGAGGTGGCGGGCCTTTCACGTCGTGGTCGGTGGTTACCGCACGCTGGTGCGGTGGCGGTTGCCGGCGATGGCCTCCGCGACGCCGATCAGCAGCACCGACGCGATCACCGCGACGATGAAGCCGAGGACGTTCAGCTCGAAGATGTCGCCCGTGCCGAGCAGGCTCGCGATCGTGCCGCCGATCACGGAGCCGACCAGTCCGAGCAGCAGAGTCGCCA
>NZ_JBFAAX010000176.1:261-10992 GCF_040639995.1 Actinosynnema sp. NPDC023658
GAGGAGCACCCGCAGCTGCGCCGCGCCATGAGCGAGGCCCGGATCTGCCGCGAGGAGGACCCGCGCTGGCACCTGGGCGCCGACCAGTCCGAGCAGCAGAGTCGCCACGATGCCGAGGTTCTGCTTGCCGGGCTTGATCAGACGGGCGAGCGCGCCGATGATCAACCCGGCGACGATGAACCCGATCACGTCACCCTCCCATGGTCGATGACCTTGCTCCACCCGGCTACCCGAGGGGGTCACCCCTCAACCGTCCCTGTGACGCACGCCGGTGTCAGTGCAGCAGCGGCGTGCTCGGTTCGACGCCGCACAGCGCGCGTCCGTAGTGCTCGATCCCGGTGGTGGGGACCATGATCGCGTGCGTGGCCAGCGCCTGGACGTCCCTCGCGATCCGGTGGAGGGGCAGCTTCGTGGCGATGCCCGAGGCGCCCGAGCCCAGGCGCAGCGCTTCGACGGCCTCGACGCAGAGCTTCGCCGCGTAGGCCACCTGACCCCACACCCGGGCCCGGTCGTGGACGTCGGTCGGCACGCCGGTCGCGACGCGTTCGTCGAGCAGGGCGGCGGCCTGGTCCGCGAGCAGGCGGGCCGAGTCGATCTTCAGCCGCGCCTCGGCCACCTGGTGGTGGGTGGTCGCGGCGTCCCGGTGGCGGGCGTGGCCGGTGTAGGCGATCGGGCCGCGGTCGGGCAGCCGTTCGAGGAAGAGCCCGTACGCGGCCTCCGCCATCCCGAGGAACGACCCGACGGCGCTGGTGAGCAGGTAGGGCAGCGGGGGGTGGCGGTAGTAGGGGGACGCCGCGTTGCGCTCGCTGCGGTGGTCCTGGTCGAGCAGCTGCGCCACCTGGAGCACGTGCCGGTGCGGGACGAACACGTCCCGGCCGGACACGGTGTTGCTGCCGGTGCCCTCCATGCCGCTGACGTACCAGTCGTCCTCGATGGTCAGCTCGCGCGCGGGGATGATGAAGTGGGCCGGTCCGCCGCCCTCGACGACGGCCGGCTGGAGCAGGTACGAGGCGTCCAGGCAACCGCTGTTGAACGGCCAGCGCCCGGTCACGGAGTACCCGCCGTCGACCGGCACCGCCCGACCGGGCACCGCCAGGGTGGCGCAGTGGAAGCTCGTGGGGTCGGCGAAGACCTCTTCCTGCACCTCGTCGGGGAACTTGGCGAACAGGAACACCGAGTCCAGGTAGATGGTCGCGACCCAGGCGGTGGAACCGCAGCCGCGGGCGACCTCCGTGAGGGCGGCGAGCTTCGTGCGCACGTCGCACTCCAGCCCGCCCAGGTGCCGCGGCAGCGCCGCGCGGAAGAGGCCCGTCCCGCGCAGCGCGTCGAGGTTCTCGCGGGGGACGCGGCGCTCGGCCGTGCAGCGCTCGGCGTTGGCCCGGAGGAGGGGGACGAGACCGCGCACCCGGTCGAAGATGTCCGACATGGGGTGGTCCTCCCGTGCTCGTGGCCGGGCGTCCAGCAGGGCCACTGTGCCACAGGGGGACAGCGGCGACAGGGCGTCCGGGACATGGCACTCGAACGGTGCGGGCGGGTTGACCGCCCGTGCCCGACGGGGCCGCCGCGCTGGGCCGATCGGGGCGAGTGCCGCACGGTGTGGAGCAACGCCGGACCGGGCGACCGTCCGCACGAGGCTTCACGCGGCGGGTGGATCCGCCGTCGTCACGGCCGAGCGCGCAGGCCGTCCAGGGTGACTCCGACGAGCCGGTGGACCGCGTCGTCGGACGGCAGGTCGTCGGCGGCTTCGAGGGCGTGCAGGCAGTAGTCGGCCAGTTCCCCGGCCGGGACGTCGTCGCGCAGTTCGCCGGTCGCGGCGCCCCGGGTCAGCAGGTCGCGGATGAAGTCGTGCAGGTGCCGGTGGGCCTCGACGACGTGCTCCCCGCGGTGCAGGGCCGCGGCGATGCCGGTCCCGTGGCCCTCCCGCCCGCGGGACAGGCGGGCGTAGGCGTGGAGCACGGCGCGGAGCTTGTCGGCGGTCGAGTGCGCGCGCTCGCCCACTTCCCGGAGGTGGTGCAGGTGGTGGGTCACCTGCCGGTCGTGCCAGGCGACCAGGATCGCCTCCACGTCGGGGAAGTACTTGTACAACGTCGCCCGCCCGATGCCGGCCTTCTCCGCGATCTGCGACATGGTCAGCGACGTCACCCCGTGCTCGGCCACCAGCGCCGCGGTGGCGTCCAGCGTCGCGTCGCGCACCGCGCGGCGGTGGGCGTCGATGGTGTCGTTCCACAGCCTCGGCACCGCCTCACTGTACGGGACGACGGCTCCTGGACAGTGCGTCGTCAGTGTGACACTGTGTCTCGATAAACCCGATCGACTCGACCGAGGTGGCGCACATGGCCGATCAACCCGCACGGACACCGCGATGGGTGGTGGTCGCAGGCTCGGCAGCCCTGGCGCTCGTCGTGGTGCTGGTGGTCCTCCACCTGACCGGCAACGGCCTGGGTGGCCACTGATGCCCCTCGCACCCGGCCTGCGGAAGCTCACCCTGACCTCGCACGTCGTCGCCTCGGTCGGCTGGTTCGGCGCGGTCGGCACCTTCCTCGCCCTCGCCGTCGTCGGCCTCACCAGCGCGGACGACGGCCTGGCGCGGGCGGTCCACGTCGCGATGGAACCGGCGACGTGGTGGGTGATCGTGCCGTTGAGCCTGGCCTCGCCGGTCACCGGCCTCGTGCAGGCGCTGGGCACGACGTGGGGCCTCTTCCGGCACTACTGGGTGATCGCCAAGCTCGTGCTGACGGTCCCGGCGACCGTCGTGCTGCTGGTGCACGCGCGCCCCATCGGACACCTGGCCGAGATCGCGTCCGGCCCGTCCCCGCTGGGCCCCGACCTGGACGGGGTGCGCGTCCAACTGCTGGTCGACGCCGGTGCCGCGCTGCTGGTGCTGCTCGCCGCCACGGCACTGAGCACCTACAAGCCGCGCGGCCTCACCCGCCGCGGTCGGCGGGTCGCCCGCTGAGCGGTGCGGGATTCGATCGTCGTGCGGTCGTTCGCCGCGCGTCCTCAATGGACACTTTACTGCGCGTTGTTGGCCGGTCGGCGGAAGTATCCGTCGCAAGTGGACGAAGTGGTGTCGCGGTGGCCCGAACGGGACCGGCACGGTGGTCGACCCGACGCCCGCCGGTGGTCGAATCCCCGCACCCGGCACTTCTTCATTCATGCGCAATCGCGGCCATTGCTAACAAACACGCCACAAGGCCGAAACGTACTTTCGCCAAAGGCCCTCGACACGACCGAGGTGGGGCAGGGTAGAACTATTCGACGTTTGCCGTCAAGTATATCGGCTTGCGAGACTTCGGGTGGGAAACTAGGCCGAATGGGTGGTCTTCGTGTGTCCCGCTCCCTGGGAACTCCCTCGTAGGACGGCCATAGTCGCACTGAACCCGACTGTATTGGTTACCGATGAATAGGTAGTTCCTCCCGTAACGCGGGGACGCGGTGCTATCTTCGCGGCAGCGCGACCAGCGCATTCGAGCTCACCTGCCCAAGGGTCGGGCGGATCGGGCGAAGCACGTGAGGGAAAGATCGCGGGGCTGGGGGTTTCCATGTCGATCACCGCAAATGAGACCGATGTGAGCGGGTGTGCGGACGTCGAAGTCCGCGAAGCGGTCGAGCGCGCCGCCGAACAGGTGATCGAGCCCTGGGCTGATCGGCTCGACGCCCTGGTCGACCGCAGCCACGTGGTGCGGCAGGCGGTGGACCTCGCGGTCGACGACCTGCTCGCGCTGACCCACCGCGACCCGGCCAGCAAGGGCTCCTGGGAGTACGTGCTCGCCGCCTACTCGTGCTTCCAGGCCGTGCTGACCCACCGCCTCGCGCACGCCGTGCTCACCGGTCCCGGTGCCGACACGTTGCCGCGCCTCACGCTCGCGCGCTCCATGTCGGAGACCGCGAAGGTGCGCAGCGGCGTGGAGATCCACCCGGCCGCCACCATCGGGCCGCGCTTCGTCGTGGACCACGGCATCGGCACGGTCATCGGGGAGGACGTGATCATCGGCTCGGACTGCTACGTGCTCCAGGCAGTCGTGCTCGGCGCGCGCGGCATCGCGGACAACGTCACCGGCAGGCGGCACCCCCGACTGGGCGACCGGGTGCAGGTGGGCGGGTTCGCCCGGGTGCTCGGTCCCGTGTCGATCGGGGACGACGTCGTCATCGGCAGCCACGCGCTCGTCCGCGCCGACGTGGCCGCGGGCGCGCAGGTCGCCGTGCTGCACCAGTACCAGATGGTCGTCGGCTCCCAGCCGATCACGATCTACGGCGTCGAGGCGCTGGGCGAGTACCGCTTCCGGCTGCACGGCATCGGCCTCGACCGCCGCGGCATGGACGTGGAGATCCTCGGCCCGAGCCAGGTGCCGCTGGCGCCGGGCGACTGGAGCATCCTGCAGAGCAACGCCAAGTGCCTCACCGTGCAGATCGCGCCCCGCGCCCGCGGGCTGCGCTCGGTCACGCACATCCGAGTACGGCACGACGGGTCCGAGGTCATCGTGGGCATCCCCGTGAGCGGTCGATCCCGACTCCGGCCCCTGCCCCGCAGCGCGTGACCGGCACGCGCCCGTCGACTCCCGCACCGGCGATCCGCCGGTTCCCCTGTTCGTGGAGGATCCATTCCGATGTCCGCACCGAAGACGGCGGAGGCGGCACCCGTCGTCCCGGCCGCGAACGCTGACCGCAAGCGGAAGCTGCTGCTCCTCGTCAGCTTCATCGCGGTCTGCCTGATCTGGGGTTCGACCTGGATCGCCGTCAAGCTCGCCGTGACCGACATGCCGCCGCTGACGGCGTCCGGTCTGCGGTTCGTCGTCGCCGCGCCGCTGTTCATCGCCGGCTGCCGCGCCATGGGCAAGCCGCTGGCCTACCCGCGCCGGCTCAACTGGTTCTTCGCCTACATCTTCGCGTGCTACTTCGCGGTCCCGTACTTCCTGTTCAACTACGGCGAGCAGTACATCTCGTCCGGCCTGACCGCGATCTGCTTCTCGTCGGTCGCGGTGATGATGGTGGTGTTCAGCGTGCCGATCCTGCGCACGCGCATCACCACGACCCAGTTCGTCGCGGTCGTGTTCGCGTTCACCGCGCTCGGCGCGCTCATCGTGCACTCGCAGGGCATCGCGGTGACCAGCGGTTGGGGCGTGGCCGCGGTGCTGGGCGCCGCCACCATGCACGCGCTGACCTACATCCTGATCAAGAAGCACGGCCGGGAGATCCACTCCCTCACCCTCAACACCATGCCGATGGCGCTGGCCGGGATCGTGCTCACCGGGTTGGGCTTCATCGTCGAGCAGCCGGGGGCCGAGGCGTTCACCGCCCGCAGCGTCGGCGCCACGCTCTTCCTGGGCGTGGTGGCGTCCGCGATCGGCTTCGTCGTCTACTTCTGGCTCGTGCAGCGGACGGACACGGTCACGTCGTCGTTCGTGTTCGTGCTGTTCCCGATCGTCGCGCAGCTCTTCGGGATCCTCGTCGAGGGTGCGCGGTTCGACGTCATCGACCTGGTGCTGACCCTGGCGATCCTGGGCGCGTTCGCCGTGACCCAGTGGGGCCAGCGCAGGACCGCGAGCGTGAAGGGCGGCGGGGGCCGTGGATGAGCTGCTGACCGAACCGGTGCTGGAGCGGATCTACCGGCACGCGGTCGAGGCGCACCCCGCCGAGGCCTGCGGGTTCGTCCGCGCCGCCGGGGTCAAGCACTGCGACAACGTGATCGACCAGCTCACCCGCGAGCGGCCGGACCACTTCACCCGGAAGGCCACCACCGGGTACGCCTTCGGCGTGGCCGACCTGCGCGAGCTGGCGGAGTCGTTCGACACCGACGACCCGGTGCGGATCATCTACCACTCCCACCCGGACGTGGGCGCGTACTTCAGCGACGAGGACCACCGGCACGCCGTGTTCGAGGGCATGCCCGTCTACCCGGTGCGGCACCTGGTGGTCGACGCCACCGCGACGGGTGTCCGGGGCGCGCGGCTGTTCGACTTCTCCGCCGAGGCGGGGCGTTACGTGGAGGTCGCGGTGCTCGGACAGCCGAACGACCGCACGCCGGGCGACCGCACGCCGGTCGCGGACGTGGAGACGGGGAGCGCGCGGTGAACGACGGACGGACCGCCATCGCGGACTCGGTGCTGGACGCGATCGGCGGCACGCCGATCGTGCGGCTGTCCCGCGTCCAGCCGGACCTGGACCGGGAGCTGCTGCTCAAGCTGGAGATGGTGAACCCTGGCGGCAGCCACAAGGTGCGGATCGCGCTCAACATGATCCTGGAGGCCGAGAACGCGGGCGATCTCGTCCGCGGCAGCGGCCAGACGATCATCGAGCCGACCGGCGGCAACACCGGCACCGGCCTGGCCATGGCCGCCGCCGTGCTGGGCTACAAGCTGGTCCTGGTCATCCCGGACAACTACAGCAAGTCCAAGCAGCAGCTGTTGCGCAGCTACGGCGCCGACGTGCGGCTGTCCGACCACCGGCGCGGCGGCAACTCGCACGGCGAGATGGCGATCAGCCTGCTGTTCGACAACCCCGATTGGGTGATGTTGAACCAGCAGGCGAACCCGGCGAACCCCGCGATCCACGAGCGGACGACCGCCCTGGAGATCCTGTCCGCGATGAGGGGCCGGGTGCCGGACGCCCTGGTCGCCGGCGTCGGCACGGGCGGTCACCTCACCGGCATCGGCCGCGTGCTCCGCAAGCACAACCCGGACCTGCGCATCGTCGCCGTGCTGCCGGAAGGCTGCTCCCTGCTGGAGAACCGGTTCGTCCACCACTCGATCCAGGGCCTCGCGGTGGGCCTGGTGCCGGCGGTCCTGGACGTCGACCTGATCGACAGCGAGATCCAGGTGGCCCACGGGGACGCCATCGACATGATGCGCCGCCTGATGCAGACCGAGGGCCTCGGCGTGGGCATTTCCTCCGCCGCCAACGTGGTCGCGGCGTGCCGCCTCGCGAAAGAACTCGACGAAGGCGCTTGTATACTCACGTTCGCTTACGACGGCGTGCTGGACTACTTGGACGCACTGCCCGACATCCCACCCTCTCCGGACGGCGTCGGCTCTGACGACGCGGGAGGACGACTTGGTCGCGAAGATCTACATTGACGACCCGTACCAGTGCGAGTGCGTCGCCCGGGTCACCAGGTTGCGCGGGAACACCGTGTTCGTCTCGCAGACCGTCTTCTACCCGGAGGGCGGAGGGCAGATCGGTGACACCGGGTGGATCGGTGAGTCGCGCGTCGTCGACACGCAGAAGTTCGGCGGGCGGCCGTTCGGGCACCCCGACTTCCCGGACATGATCATGATCGACGGCGAGGTCGAGCACCGGCTGGCCGACGACACCCCGACGCCGGTCCTCGGCGCGGAGGTCGAGGTCCGCATCGACTGGGAGCAGCGGTACCGCAACATGCGGCACCACTCGGCCGCCCACCTGGGCTTCTGGTTCGCCAGCGCCCTGCGCCCCGACCTCTACACCAGGGGCGTCCGGATCGACGGGAACACCGCGCGGTTCGACTTCAGCGTCTCCAGGCGGTTCACCACCGAGGAGGTCGCCGAGATGGAGCACCTGGCCAACGAGGTCATCACCAAGGACCTGGAGATCCGCACCGCCGGCGTGAGCGGCGAGCGCGAGGCCAGGATGTGGTACAGCGGCGACATGATGATCCCGTGCGGCGGCACGCACGTGCGCTCCACCGGCGAGATCGGTCACGTGAAGATGCGCAGGAAGAGTCACGGAAAAGCTGTGGAACGGCTTTACATAACAACCGTGGAACCGGGTTCATAGCCCATTCCTGATGGGGGTTTTCGTGAACGTCAAGTCGTTCGGCAGCAGGCACGCCGCCGTCTCCACGTCGGTGTTGCCCGCTGTGCTGGGAGCGGACATGAACGTACCGCTGGCCGACGGGACGATGGCGCCGTTCGCCAACTTCGACCACGCCGCCACCGCGCCCTGCCTGGAGGCGGTGGCCGACGCGGTCAACACGTTCCTCCCGTGGTACACCAGCACGCACCGGGGCGCGGGCACGTTATCCGCGATCTGCACGGCGAAGTACGAGGAGTCGCGGATCACGGTCCGGCAGTTCATCGGCTGCCGCCCGGACGACCACCTGGTGTTCACCCGCAACACCACCGACGCGCTGAACATGCTCGCCCGGATCGTGCCCGAGGACACCACGACGATCGTCTTCGCCCACGAGCACCACGCGGGACTGCTGCCGTGGCGAGACGTCCGCACGCTGCCGATCCAGTCGGACGTCGACGGGGTGCTCACCGCCCTGGACGGGGCGCTGGCCGAGATCGGCGCCAAGGCCCTCGTCGTGGTCACCGGGGCCACCAACGTGACGGGCGAGCTGCTGCCGCTGGAGGAGCTGGTCGCCATCACGCACCGGCACGGCGCCCGGATCGCGGTGGACGCCGCCCAGCTGGTCGCGCACCGGCCCATCGACATGACCGCGCTGGACGTCGACTACCTGGCGTTCAGCGGCCACAAGCTCTACGCGCCGTTCGGCATCGGCGTGCTCGCCGGCCGGTCGGACTGGTTCGTCGCCGCCGAACCGTACCTGCGCGGCGGCGGGGCGACGGTCAACGTGGGCGACGACCCGCGCGACGTGGAGTGGTCCCTCGGGGTGCCCAGGCACGAGGCGGGCACGCCCAACGTGATCGGCGCGGTCGCGCTCGCCGCCGCGTGCGAGACCGTGCGCACGGCGTGGGACTCGCTGATCCCGTACGAGTCGGTCCTGCTCACCAGGCTGCGCACCGGCCTGGCGGAGATCCCCGAGGTGAACGAGCTGTCGCTGTTCGGCCTGACCGAGGACCGGATCGGCATCGTCAGCTTCACCGTCGACGGCGTCGACCCCGGCCTGCTCGCCACCGCCCTGTCCGTGGAGTACGGGATCGGGCTGCGGCAGGGCCGGTTCTGCGCGCACCCCCTGACCCGGCACCTGCTGCGGAAGTCCGGGACGCCGGGGTCGGAGACCGCCGTGCGCGCCAGCCTCGGGCTCGGCGTCGACGTGGCCAAGGTCGACCGCCTGGTCGACGCGATCCGCACGATCAGCGAGATCGGCCTGCGCATGCTCTACGTGACGCAGGACGGCACGTGGTGGCCGACCGCGGTGTCGGTGTCCTCGCACGACGCCGGATCGGTCCACTGAGGACGGACGTCTTGCTCTCCCGCCGACGGGAACGCCCGGCTCCGCTACCGTGAGCCGGGCGTTCCCGCGTCAGGTCAGAGGAAGTCGCCGCCGCGCGTCACAGCGCCGTAGGCGTCCACGATCCCGTGCCCGTAGAAGCCGTTGAGCGCAGTGTCGCCCACGCAGGTCGCGGTGAACTCGGCCGACCGGCCGACGTTCTCGTACGACACCGTCCGCGGCTCCGGGCACGCCCTCGGCGTGGCCGTCTTGTACAGCACCTGCTCCACCTTGTCCGGCGACATCGTCAGCGTGCCGGGGTGCGAGCGGTCCTGCTTGCCGTACTGGCTGATCACCAGCGCGGCCACGCCCGTGGCGTGCGGAGCGGCCATCGACGTGCCCTGGAGGTAGCGGTAGAAGCCGCAGGTGGCGCCGTCGCAGTACTTGGCCACGCCGGCGTCCAGGCCGACCTGGGTGATGTTGCCGTCCGCGTCGATGTCGCCCGCCTCGAGCGCGATGTTGCGCGGGTAGGCGGACCGGATCATGTTCTCGTTCGTCCGGTACCAGTCGGTGCCCAGGCCGTCGCGGAAGTAGCCGCCGGGGGCCGACAGGGCGGTCTGCTCGACGCCGTAGTTGGAGTAGTCGGCCTTGGCCAGCGACGGGCCGAGCGCCGACACGGAGATGACGTGGTCACCTTCGGTCGGGAGGGTGAGGCAGGTCCCGTTGTCGACCGGGCGGGGGTAGCTCGCGCCCGGCGGGTAGTTCGGGCTGACCACGTCGGTCCGCGGGCTGCCGAGGTCCTCGTGGTTGTTGCCGGCCGCGCCGATCAGGGTCACGCCCTTGCGGTGCGCGTAGTTCAGCGCCCGCTGGATCGCGGTGATCGTGGTCCGCTGCGCGATCTGCGCCTCGGGGCTGTCGGCCGGGTTGGCCGTGCAGTTCATGTACCAGGGGTCGACGTAGAACGACATGTTGATCACGTCGAGGCCGATGTCGGCGCCGTAGGTCAGCGCGTCCACCACCGGCTGCAGGAAGAACGAGCCTGCGTCCTGACCGGCGCGGATGTTGACCAGCGAGACGTTCGGGGCCACACCGGAGACGCCGAAGCCGTTGGCCGCCGCCGCGATGGTGCCCGCGACGTGGGTGCCGTGGCCGCCGCCGTCGTGGTCGGAGGGGTCGACGCAGCCGCGGAACTCGCACGGCCCGTCGAACACGTCGCCGTTGCTGTCGTTCGGGATGTCGATGGTGAAGTTGCGGGACAGCTCGCGGTTGAAGTTCGGCGCGATGTCCGGGTGCGTGCCGTCGACCCCGGTGTCCAGCACGCCGACGTACACGCGCCGGTCACCGGCCTGCCGCGCGCGGGCGATGTCCGAGCGGACCAGGCGCAGGCCCCACAGGGCGTCGTCGAGAGGGTCCAGACCGGCCGTGGACGCGGGGGCGGGAGCGGCCTTCCGGGTGGACTTCGGCGCACCGACGTGCTCGCTCTCCACGTCGTGCCGTTCCCGGGTGCGCCGGGTGCCGTTGTCGGGGAGCTTCCCGATCGGCCGCACCGGGGCGGCGCCGAACACCGCGTCGGAGGCGGTGACGCGCTGCACGAAGCCGGTGGCCGGTGCGCTGACGGTCAGCGTGCCGATCGCGGT
>NZ_JBFAAX010000177.1:0-10635 GCF_040639995.1 Actinosynnema sp. NPDC023658
GGGGCGGCGGTGGTGTTGGAGTTGGCGGCCGGCGTGCGCAAGGCGCGGGTGTTGTTCGTGGCCGCCGGGCTCGGGGTGTTCACCGCCTTGGCCGAGGGGGAGGCGAGCGCGGACGAGCTGTGCGCGCGGCTGGGGCTGCACCCAGGGGCGGTCCGGGACTTCCTGCACGCGTTGGTCGCGCTCGGGCTCTTGGAGCGGCACGCCGGGCGCTACCGCAACTCGCCGGTGGCCGACGCGCACCTCGTCCCGGGTCGGCCGGGCTACCTCGGCGGGTTCCTGCGCTTCCTCGACGAAGTCCTGCACCCGGCGTGGGACGGGCTGGCGGAGAGCCTGCGCACCGGCCAGCCGCACAACTCCGCCGCCCGCGACGGCAACCCCTACTCGCTGCACCACGACCCGGCCGAGCGGACCTCGTTCCTCGACGCGATGGACGTGCTCAACGCACCCGCAGGCGCACGGCTGGCCCGGCTGGACTGGAGCGGGTACCGCTCGTTCGTCGACGTCGGCGGCGCGCGGGGCACCCTCGCCGTGCGCCTCGTCGAGGCCCACCCCCGGCTGACCGCCGCCGTGTTCGACCTGCCCGAGGTCGAGGCGGACTTCGACCGGCACGTGGCCTCGTCCGGCCTGGCTGACGCGATCCGGTTCGTGCCGGGCGACTTCTTCACCGACCCGCTGCCCGCCGCCGACGTGCTGATCTTCGGGCACGTCCTGCACAACTGGCCGGTGGAGCGGCGTCGGCTGCTCCTGCGCAAGGCGTACGAGGCGGTCGCGCCGGGCGGGGCGGTCCTCGTCCACGACCCGATGCTGGACGAGGCGAACCCGCGACCGGCCGCGGCGCTGGCCGGCCTGAACATGCTCGTCTGGTCCTCGGGCGGGTCGGAGTACACGCCCGACGAGTGCCGCCGGTGGATGGCCGACGCGGGGTTCTCCCCGATCACCGCGACACCCCTCGGACCCGCCGGAACGCTGGTGGTGGGCCACAAGCGATGAGGGTTCGACCGGCGTCGGCGCTGCTAGACTCGGGAGTCCGAACTCCGGGGTGCGGGAGGGTGCGCCGTGACGACGGTCGGAACTCGTGGTACCGGTGCCGCCGCGCCGCGGGGCGTGCCCGCCAAGCGCCGGGCGATCATGGACGCGGCGCTCGACGTGTTCCTCCGGGAGGGGTACTCGCGGGCGAACGTGGACGTCATCGCCACCGAGGCCGGAGTGTCCAAGCAGACCGTCTACAACCACTTCGGGGACAAGGAACGGCTGTTCAACGCCGTCATGGAGGCCGCGCGGGCGGATGCCGACGCGGGTGCGGTCGTCGACGACACCCTGCTGCGCAGGCCGGCCAGGCTCAAGGGCGACCTGGTGAAGGTCGGCAGGCAGCTCCTCGGCGTGCTGCTCGACCCGAAGGTGTCCGCCGTGCGGCGGCTGCTGATCGCGGAGGCGGCGCACCACCCGGAGCTGAACCAGCCGTGCGAGGGCGGCGACCACGGCGGAGGCCTCCCGACGCTGGTGCAGTGGCTGACGGTGCGGGTGGCGTGCCTGGCGGCCCAGGGCGACCTGGAGGTGCCGGACCCGGACCGGGCCGCGAGCCAGTTCGTGGCGCTGCTGGCGTTCGAGGGCCTGCAGTCGTCGCAGTACGGCCTGATCCCGCTGACCAAGGAGCGGGTCGACTCGATCAGCCGGTCGGCGGCGGACATGTTCACCCGGGCCTACCTGGCACGGCGGGCGGGCGGCGCGTCGGCTCCCGAGCCCGTCCGCTTGGTGCTGGCCGAGAACTGAGCGCGCTCCACCGGCAGCGCCCCGGCTCCGCTGCCGGGACGACGCACGACGACGTTCACATTTCCCTGCGCCACAACGACTTCCGCCGATTCCACCCCGTTGCGGCATGTTCTCCGATCGCGTTGACGGCTTGGACCAACGGGGCTAGCGTCTTGGACTGGTGAGTCCAAGTCCGGGGGGTGAGGGGGAACCGATGGCCGACGCGGGCGCGTCCGCGCACCGAGCCGAACCCGGCTGGGTGGTGCTCG
The DNA here is from genome assembly GCF_040639995.1 of Actinosynnema sp. NPDC023658. NCBI lineage: Bacteria > Bacillati > Actinomycetota > Actinomycetes > Pseudonocardiales > Pseudonocardiaceae > Actinosynnema > Actinosynnema sp. NPDC023658. The sequence continues at coordinate 2,019 of NZ_JBFAAX010000177.1, forward strand.
CGCCGCTGTGCCTGGGGCAGTTCGTGGTGGTCGTCGACCTGTCGATCGTGAACGTCGCGCTGCCCGCGATCCGCGACGACCTCGGGTTCACCGACACCGGCCTCCAGTGGGTCGTCAACGCCTACGCGGTGACCTTCTGCGGGTTCCTGCTGCTGGGCGGGAAGCTCGCCGACGTCTTCGGTCGACGGCGCGTCTTCGTCTTCGGCCTGGTGGTGTTCACCGCGGCGAGCGTCGTCGGCGCGCTGGCGGAGACGCCCGGTGTGCTCGTGGCCGCCCGTGCGGTGCAGGGTTTCGGCGGCGGCGTCCTGTCGCCCGCCACGCTCACGCTGGTGACGACCACGTTCGTCGGCGCGCAGGCCCGGGCCAGGGCGATGGCCGCGTGGAGCGCCGTGGCCGGCGGTGGGGCCGCGGTCGGCTCGGTGCTGGGCGGCCTGCTCACCGGGTTGATCGACTGGCGGTGGATCCTGCTGGTCAACGTGCCGATCGGCGTGGTCGCGGTCGTCGGCGCGCTCGTGCTGCTGCGCGACAGCCGCTCCGAGTCGACCGACCGGCGGTTGGACGTGCTCGGCGCGCTGCTGGTGACACTCGGCCTGAGCGCGGTGATCTACGGGACGGTGAGCGCCGGGCAGCACGGCTGGGGCTCGCCGTCGACGCTCGTGCCGCTGCTGGGCGGACTGGCGCTGCTGGGCTGGTTCGTGCTGCACGAGGGCAAGCTCGCGGAGCACCCGGTGATGCCCCTGCGGTTCTTCCGCATCCGCTCGGTCAGCGTGGCGAACCTGACCATGTTCTGGCTCGGCGTCGCCGTCATCGCGCACTTCTACTTCCTGTCGTTGTACATGCAGAACGTGCTGCACTACTCGCCGCTCGCGGCGGGTCTGGCGTTCCTCCCCGGCTCGGCGGCGATGACCTGCGGCGCCTACAGCGGGCCCGTGCTGATGAAGCGGTTCGGCGTGCGGCTGCTCGTCGTGGTCGGTCCGCTGGTCACCGCCCTCGGGCTGGTGTGGCTGGCGTTCGTCCCGGCCGACGGCACCTACCCGGCCGACCTGCTGCTGCCGATGGTGCTGGTGACGTTCGGCACCGGCGTGGCCATGATGCCGCTCGGCTTCTCCGCGACCTTCGAGGTGCCGGGGGAGTCGGCCGGTCTCGCGTCGGGGATGTTCAACACCACCCGCCAGGTGGGCGGGGCGATCGGGTTGGCCGTGCTGGCGGCCATTTCGGTCGCGCGGACGACGTCGGTCCTGGACTCGGGGACGGACCGGGCGGACGCCATGGTGTCGGGCTACCGGCTGGCGTTCCTGGTGGGCGCGGGCTTCGCGGTCCTGGCCGTGCTGACCGCCACCGCGATGCCCCGACCCGCTCCGCCAACGCTTGCGGTGCCGACGCACGCGGGGCCGACCCGCGCCGCGCCCGAGGGGCCGACATCGACCGCCGGGTCGGCCGAGTCCGGCAAGCTGCAGCAGCCGACCGCCGGCGGAGCACCCGCCGCGCCCACCACGGAGGGGGAGACGTGATCAGAGCGTCCGTGCTGGACCAGTCGCCCGTGGCCGCCGGGGACACCCCGGGCAAGGCCCTGCGCAACACCGTCGAACTGGCCCGCCTGGCCGACCGGCTCGGCTACGAGAGGTACTGGGTGGCCGAGCACCACGGCGCGACCTCGCACGCGGGCACCGCGCCGGAGATCATGGCGACCCGGCTGGCCGCGGAGACCAGCGGCATCCGGGTCGGCGCGGGCGGTGTGCTGCTGCCGTACTACAGCCCGTTCAAGGTGGCCGAGACGTTCCGGGTGCTGGAAGCGCTGTACCCGGGCCGGATCGACCTGGGCATCGGCCGCGCCGCGGGTTCCTACGACCTGGAGGCGCGGGCGTTGCGGCGCGCGGACGGTCGCGAGGACGTCGACGACTTCGAGCGCAAGCTGACCGACCTGGTCGGGTTCGTCAACGGCACGCTGCCCGCCGACCACCCCTACCGCGAGGCGCGCGTGATGCCCGACGTGCCCCAGGCGCCACCGGTGTGGCTGCTCGGGTCCAGCCCCGGCAGCGCCCTGCTGGCGGGACGGCTCGGTCTGCCGTACTCGTTCGCGCACTTCATCAACCCGCAGTCCACCCGGCGCGCGATCGCGGACTACCACGGCGCGTTCACCGCGGTGCAGCGCACGGGGAAGCCGAAGGTCGTGCTGGGACTGGGCGTCTACTGCGCCGACACCCAGGCGGAGGCGGACCGGATCTACGCCAGCCACCTGCTGATCCGGCTCCGGCACATCCAGAACGTGGTCGGCCCGGTGCCGAGCCCGGAGGAGGCGCTGGAGGTGTTCCGCGCGACGCCGAACCCGTTGGCGGCCGAGGACTTCGAGTGGCCGCGCTACCTCGTCGGCACGCCGGAGCTGGTCCGCGACTCGATCACCCGGATGACCACCGCGCTGGGCGTGGACGAGGTGATCGTGATGAACATGATCCACGACCACGGTGCCCGGCTGCGGTGCTACGAGCTGATCGCGGAGTCGCTCGACCTCGTGCCGCGCTTCGCGGAGGACGCGGAGGACAAGGTGGCCGCCCTGCCCCGTTCGCGCTGACCGCCGTCCAGCGGCCTTCGACGTGATCTCCAGCCGTGCCGGACAGGCTGGCACCGGAAGGCGCCGGACGGGTCCGGCGCGTCGGGTCGACGCAGGAGGAAGCCGCTCATGGCCCTGTTCGCCGTCACGACCACGCAAGCCCCGGTGGGCATCAGCGCCGACGAGTTCCGGCGGCGGTTGCCGCAGGGGTACGCGTACATGCTGGACCTGATCGAGAAGGGGGTCATCGTCCACAGCTGGATCCGGGTCGGGAAGTCCGGTGGGCTGAGCATCTTCGACGTGGCGTCGCACGAGGAGCTGATGCTCGCCCTGTACGGCAACCCCATCAGCCCGCACCTGGAGTTCGGGATCACGCCGCTGGCCGAGACCGGTGCGTTCGACCCGAACGACCTCCCCTCGGCACCGGAGTAGCCGACCCGCGCACGACCGCGGGGCCGTCGGTCCACCGGCGGCCCCGTACCCGTGCGCGTGGTCGTGGTGGGTGAGGTCAGGAGGCACCGCCGGACAGGAACCGCTCCACGGTCGTGCAGAACAGCTCCGGCACGTCGACCCACGGGTAGTGCCCGCTGTCGACCAGCGTCTCGTGCCTGCTGTCCGGGAACGCCGCCGCGACCAGGTCACCGACCGCGACACCGGTCAGGCCGTCCCGGTCGCCGGTCACGACCAGCACGGGCGCGGTGACCCGGGCCAGCGCCGCCACGACGTCGGCCGGGTCCGCGTCGGTCTTCGCGAACCCGGTCCACGCGGGGATCGACAGCAGCTTCCGCTGCACCTCGGCGTGCCGCTGCTGGCGCTCGGTCCACCGGGCGTACGCGGCCGGCGCGTACCGGTCCAGCACGTCCACGACCCGCTCGGGATCGGCGTCCGGCGGCAGCTTCAGCAGTTCGAACGCCGCCTGCGAGACGTCGGGGTACCACGGCTCGTCGCCGTGCGAGGCCAGGATCTCCCCGAGGTCGTGACCGCCCTCGGGGTACAGCTCGGTGCCCGGCCCGATCAGCACCATCCGGCGGACCCGGTCGGGGTGGCGCGCGGCGAACGCCTGGGCCACCACGGTCCCGTTGGAGTGGGCCAGCAGGTCCACGTCCGCCAGCCCGAGCTGCGCGCGCAGCGCTTCGAGGTCGTCCGCGAGGGCGGGGTAGGCGTACGTCGCCGGGTCGGCGGGCGTGGCGGAGTCGCCGGTGCCCCGGTGGTCGTAGTACAGCAGGGTCCGGTGCGCGCTCAACCCGCCCAGGTCCTCCAGGTAGCCGGGAGCCCGCGGACCGCCCGCCACGCACACCAGCAGGGGACCGGACCCGGTGATCCGGTAGCTGATCCTGGTTCCGTCGTATGAAGAGATGAATGGCATGCCCGCGACGGTAGGCAGCCACCCTAGAGCGCCGCCCCAGGACCGGTCGCGATGCCGCCCGCCGTCGATCGCTCGCCACGGCCGCTGCCACCGCCACCGGATCACCGCCGCCACCACCGGATCACCGCCACCATCGGATCGCCGCCGCCTCACGGCGGTGATCCGACTCGGGGTGACCCGGCCCTTGGTCAGCGGAGGCGCTTGATCTCCCCTCGGGTGCGGTAGAACGAGCCGCCGGCGGAGGTGAGGATCTCGGAGACCAGGTAGCGGGCGCCCGGTACGCGGATGTTCTTGGGGAACTGCACGCCCCACGAGCGGTCGTAGCCGTCCGAGACGACGTGCACCCGCACCCTTCCGTTCTCCTGCACGCACTCCACGACGACGCCCTCACCCGGCGCGACGTGGGAGACCACCTCGACCTCGGCGGTCGCCTCGACGCGCTCGATGCTGCCCGCCTTGATGTCATGGCGCGGCGGCACCTGCCCCTGCTCGGCCGCGCGCACGGCGTCCGGGCCGGCGTCGAGGCAGGCCAGCGAACCGTCCGTGGTCACCAGGTAGAGCCGCTCGTCGCGGTACTGCATGGAGTACGCCGAGCCGCAGCCGGTGGCGAGCTTCCACAGCCGCGTGCCGTCGGCCGCGAAGCAGTACACAGAGGACTGGTTGTCGCCCGCGAAGACGAACTCGCCGTCGGGCGAGGTGGCGCAGGAGAACACGGCCGCGTCGCAGCGGTAGTGGCCCGTCTCGCGCCCGTCGGACTTGGCGAACCGGTGCACCCGGCCCCGGCTGGTGCCCGCGAACACCTCGCCGCGCTCCTGCCAGCCGAACAGCACCGCGCCCACGGTGTCGGCGTGCCACACCTGCCGGCCGCGGTCGGTGTGGTGGGTGACGCCGTCGGAGTGGCCGTGGAAGACGCCTTCGGTCGAGCAGCGGACCATCCACCCGCCGTCGCCGCTCGCCCGGCGCGACCACTGGAACTCGTCCTCGTGGTCCACCACCGTCACCCCGCCGTGCCGGTCGGACACGCCGAGCACGCCGTCGTGGATGTCGAGCCAGTAGATGTCGACGTCGTCAGCGATCTCGTAGGCCACCCGGGGCACCTTGGCCCCGAGGTCGTACACCTGGCCGTCGTCGCACCCCGCGTAGATCCAGAAGTCGTCGGCCACGATGCACTTGACCGCGTCGGGCAACCCGTACCGCCCGGTGACCCGACCGTCGTGGGTGAGGGTGTAGACGTCGCCCCTCTCGTTGCCGACCCACGCCTGATCGTCGTCGACGAAGATCCCGAACGCGGGCGCACCGGAGGCGAACCGCCACAGCACCGGCGCCTGGCGGGCCGTCGAACGGGTGCTCACGATCTGCCGCCTGCTCACCGGACGGCGCTGCCGCAACCCCTTCACGGCGGGCGCGTACCCCTTGCGCACCTTCTCACCGATCTTCCTCTCGGCCGCCTTGAGCGCCTTGGCGTGGTCGGTGAAGCTCGCGCTCCTGACCTGCCCCTGCTCCCCGATGCGCCCGTAGGTGATGGTGACCTCGGTGTCCTCGACCCGCACCTCGTAGAACTTGTGCGCGCCACCGCCGGCCTCGGACAGCTCCAGGTACGTCGTGGCAGACATGCGTCGGCTTCCCCCTTCGACATCGACTGCCCGCACGCTATCGGGGAGCACCGACAAAAAACGCCCGCGCACCGGCACCCGGCCGTGAACGTCCCGATCGGCTTCCCGCAGTCGACGGCCGGTGGTCGACGGGCACGATGGGGGAGGCGAACCGGGAGGAGAACCCCATGGCCGGAACGACGCGGATCCCCATGGCACGAGGTCGGTTGCCGATCCTCGGGCACGCCTGGCCCATGATGCGCGACCCGCTGGGTTTCCTCGGCTCGCTCGCGGACCAGGGACCGCTGGTCCGCATCGCGCTGGGACCGGTCAAGGCGGTCGTCGTCTGCGACGCCGAGCTGGCGCACCGGATGTTTATGGACGACCGCACGTTCGACAAGGGCGGCCCGTTCACCGACCGGGTGCGGGACGTGGTGGGCGACAACCTGTCCACCTGCCCGCACCCCGAGCACCGCCGGCAGCGGCGGCTGCTCCAGCCCGCGTTCCACGTCGGCAGGTTCGGCGCGTACGGGCGCACGATGTCCGCGCAGATCGCTGAACGGGTCGACGCGTGGCAGGACGGGCAGGTGCTCGACGTGCCCGCGGAGATGGCGATGCTCACCACGAACGTGCTCACCGCGACCATGTTCTCCGACACGCTCTCGCCCGCCGAGCTGAAGCAGTCGCAGGAAGACGCGGACGTGCTGGCGACCGACATCCTGCCGCGCATGATGATGCCCCGCGCGCTCACCAAGCTGCCGATCCCGCCGAACGTCCGGTTCGAGCGCGCGCACGCCCGGATCAGGGGGACCATCGAGACGATCGTCGCGGCCCGGCGGGCGGAGGGCGGCGACCGGGGCGACCTGCTGTCCGCGCTCCTCGCCGGGTACGACGAGGAGTCGACCGGCGCGGCGCGGACGCTGTCCGACACCGAGGTGGTGAACCAGATGCTCACCTTCCACCTCGCCGGCAGCGAGACGACCGCCGTCACGCTCGCGTGGGCGCTGCACCTCATCGCGCGCCACCCCGACGTCGAACGCCGCCTGCACGCCGAGGTGGACGCCGTCCTGGCCGGCCGCACGGCAGGACCCGACGACGTGCCCGCCCTGGAGCTGACCGGGCGCGTCGTCACCGAGACGCTGCGCCTGCGCTCGCCGGTGTACGTGCTGACCCGGCAGGTCACCGCGGACACCGAGCTGGGCGGCCACCGACTGCCGGCGGGCACGGTCCTGGCCTACAGCCCGTACCCCATCCACCACAACGCCGACCTGCACCCCGACCCGCACCGCTTCGACCCCGACCGCTGGGACCCGGCCCGCAAACCCGCGCGCCACGCGTTCGTCCCGTTCGCCAACGGCGCGCGCAAGTGCATCGGTGACAAGTTCAGCCTGATGGAGGCCACGCTGGCGCTGGCGTCGATCGTCGCCCGCTGGCGGTTGGCGCACGTGCCGGGAGAGGAGGACATCCGGCCCGCCGCGGCCGCGGTGATCCGACCGCGGAGGCTTCGGATGCGGGCGTTCAGCCGCACGCCCGGGGATCGCTCCGGGCAACGCTGAAACCGCGGTGAAACCGCCTTGATCCGGGGTGGCGGCACTGTCCGCCACATGACGAACAACCCGACCGGAGCGGCGGTCGCCGTGACCGGGCTGCGCCGGTCCTACGGCAGCCAGGTCGTGCTCGACGGCGTCGACCTGCACGTGCCCGAGGGCACCACCTTCTCGTTGCTCGGCCCCAACGGCGCCGGCAAGACCACCGTGGTCCGCATCCTGTCGACGCTCATCCGCGCGGACGCGGGGGAGGTCCGCGTCTGCGGTCATGACGTGGTGCGCGAACCCGACCGCGTGCGCGCGTCGATCGCCGTCACCGGCCAGTTCTCCGCGGTGGACAACCTCCTCACCGGCGAGGAGAACCTGAGGCTCATGGCCGACCTGCACCACCTCGGCCGGGCCGAGGGACGGAGGCGCACGGCGGAGCTGCTGGAGCGGTTCGACCTCGGGCAGGCGGCGAAGAAGCCCGGCGCGACGTACTCGGGCGGCATGCGGCGTCGGCTCGACCTCGCCATGGGCCTCATCGGTGACCCGCGGCTGATCTTCCTCGACGAACCGACCACCGGGCTGGACCCGCGCAGCCGGCGCGACGTGTGGCAACTGGTGCGGGACCTGGTCGCGGACGGCGTGACGGTCTTCCTGACCACGCAGTACCTCGACGAGGCGGACCAGCTGGCCGACCGGATCGCCCTGCTCGACCACGGCCGGCTGGTCGCCCAGGGCACGCCGGCCGAGCTCAAGCGGTTGGTGCCGGGCGGGCACGTCGAGCTGCGGTTCACCGACGACCGCACCCTCACCACGGCCGCCGCGGCCCTGGGCGTCGCACCGGAGCCTGCCGACGAGCTGGTCCTGCGGGTGCCCGGCGACGGCGGCGTCCGCTCGCTCAAGACCCTGCTCGACCGCCTCGCGGCCGCCGAGGTCGAGGTGGACGGGCTGGCCGTCCGCACCCCCGACCTCGATGACGTGTTCTTCGCCGTGACCGGCCGTTCCGCCGCTCCGACGACCGACTCCGGGGAGGTGACCGCGCGATGACCTCGGTGACCCTGGCGGTCCGCGACTCGATGACGATGCTGCGCCGCCAGCTGCGGCACCTGTCGCGGAACCCCTCGACGATGCTGATGCTGCTCGCGGTGCCGATCATCTTCCTGCTGCTGTTCGTCTACGTGCTCGGCGGCACGCTGGGCGACGGCCTGGCGGGCGGGTCGGGCGGTCGCGGCGCGTACGTCGACTACGTCACGCCGGGCATCCTGCTGATCACCGTCGCCGGCGCGGTCCAGGCCACCGCGGTGGCCGTGGCGATGGACATGGCGGAGGGCATCATCGCGCGGTTCCGGACCATGGCGATCGCCCGCGTGTCGGTGCTGACCGGACACGTGCTGGGCAGCGTGCTGCAAGTCCTGCTCCAACTCGTCGTCGTCCTCGGCGTGGCCGTGCTCATCGGGTTCCGGCCCACCGCGACGGCGGTCGAGTGGGCGGCGACCACTCGTCCATCTCCTGCCGCGACACGCCCTTGGCCAGCGCCAGGTTCTCCGCCGTCTGCCCCATGGCGATGTAGACGTCGGGC
>NZ_JBFAAX010000177.1:10645-10946 GCF_040639995.1 Actinosynnema sp. NPDC023658
GTCACGTTCGCGCTCGTGTGGGCGGCGGTCGCGATGGGCCTGGCGACGAAGACCGTGGAGGCGGCCGGCAACCTGCCCATGCCCCTAATGCTGCTGCCCTTCTTCGGCAGCGGTTTCGTGCCGACCGACTCGTTGCCGACCGGGCTGCGGTGGTTCGCGGAGCACCAGCCGTTCACCCCGATCATGGAGACGCTGCGCGGCCTGCTCCTCGGCACGCCGATCGGCAGCGGCGCCGCGGTCGCGCTCGGCTGGTGCGCCGTGATCGCGCTGGCCGGGTACGGGTGGGCGAAGCGGCTCTACA
>NZ_JBFAAX010000178.1:0-10888 GCF_040639995.1 Actinosynnema sp. NPDC023658
CTGCCCCGGAGCTGGGCGTTGAAGCGCTGCTTGAGGCGTGTTCGATATCCGACGGCGTATCGCGGCCAGTCCTTGGCGTACTCGGGACGCGCTTCGCGGAAGCAGCGTTCGATGATCTTGTCGACGGGCGTGGGGCCGGCCTGTTCGTCCTCGATCTCCGCAGTGTCGCGCTGAAGAGCCAGGTTCAACAAGTGCACCGTGTGCTCGATGCCGTAACGGGCCATAACGGCGCAACCCGTCACCAGCAGCAACACCCCTCCCCAAAAGGAGAACGACATCGAGCCGAAGAACAGGCTGGCGAATGCCAGAACCGCGACCACGCCTCCGGTCACCGCAGGCCGGCGGTCCTTGGCTTCCCGCAGGAGCATCCGAGGCTCGTACCGGGTGGGTGGGGCAGGATCGGGCTCGAAGAACTTGCTCGCCCGGCCGACGCGGTTCCCGGAGAAGCGCTCAGCGCCGACCTGATGCTTCCGCTCGGCGTTCAACTGCTGCTCGACCAGACCGTCGACCAGCATGGACAGGTGTCTGCTGATCTCCTCCTGCCGCTCGGCGGAGAGCCTGCCGAACGCGGCCACCGCTGTGAACGTCCGTTCCGCGTCAGCCGAACGGACGTGGTCGAGGATCTCCCACACGACGCGGTGAGCCCGTTTCCACTTGTCCTCGGGTAACGAATCACAGATCTTCCATGCGTCGCGGATACCGGCGACCAGGTCCGCGGTGAGATCTCCGAATCCACGCTCGCTGAGCAATGCCAGTACGTAGTAGTAGGTTCGCTCGGTCGACGGGTCGCCCCCGAAGACGAGTTCGCCGAGCAGTTCCTGGGCACGTCGCGGAACACCCCCGGCCAGGTACGCGAGCGCGACCTCGTGCCGACGCTCGGGCCTGTCCGCCTTGTCGACGGTATAGATGGTGGCGTCGTGGTAGACGCTCTCCACGTACTGCACACCGATCTGCTGCTCGACGTAGGCGTTGTCGGATGCGACGTTCTGGTTGTCGACGTCGATGCCGGACGAGTCCTCGATCATCGGAACCTCCTGCTGGAACCAAAGTTGACGCCGATCTGCTGCCCGACATGGGCGTTGTCCCGCGCGGTGTTGGTGTTGTGGACAACCGGGGTCGCTGGTGGCGGCTCCTCGCCGACACGGACGCCGTCGTCGGATTCGAGCGCGGTGATCAGGGCAATGGCGAACGCCGCAGCGTTTCGGGCCGCGAGCCGCTGCCCGCCCGCGCGGTCGGCTTTGGCCTTGCGCCCGTCGGCGTGGTCGCTGATGCCGCGCACCGCCATCGCGTGCACCTGGTTGCCCAGGTGAGCGGCGTGGGCGAACCCGGAGCCCTCCATCTCGACGGCCACCGCGTCGTTGTAAGAGGTGCGCAGCCTTTGGGCCAGCTCCGAAGTGCGGGAATCGAGCACGACGTCGCCCACCGCGATCGGATCGAAGTGGACGGCCGGCGGAGCACCTTCGACCCCGCCGGAGAGGAGCGAGTACCAGGCGTCCCCACGCCGCAGCCTCCTGGCCTCCTGCTCGAGGCGGTGCGAGACGGACCAGGCGGAGGGACGTACCAGGAACTCGTCCTTATCGCTGCGTCCGCCCTGGTAGGAGTAGATCTTGGTCGCCACGACGACGTCGCCGATGGCGAGCGTATCCCGCAGGCTGCCGGCGACACCGACGAACACCATGGCGGCGGGACCGAACACCGCGTTGGCCCGTTCGGTGAGCGTCGCGGCGGCAGTGGTACCCGGCCCGGTCAGCACCAGCGCGACTGAATGCCTCGGATGGCCCGCCACCACACCGACGTCGAACACGGTGCCGGACGGGTGCCGATGCGGCCTCACGTCTTCCAGGTGCTCAAGAACAGCCGCGTGTTCCACGTCCAGTGCGGTCATGATGACGTTCACCGATTCTCACTCCAACACGATCGGGGTGCCCTGGCAACGGACACCGGCGAGACGTTCGACCAGGTCGGGCGTGGTGTGGCGGCAACCCTCGCCCAGCCGTGGCACCGCGCTTATTGTCATACTGACATGAACTGGCGTTGAGTACAAGTCGCCACACAGAGCCAATGGTCACAGTGACCATAACGCTGCAGCTGAGGTCACGACCGCAGAAAGCAGTGCGATCGCGCTGGGCTTCAGCAGCGTGCGCGTCAGGTCCCGGCGCCCGCCAAGATGCGGTCTTGGTCGAAAGCCCACTTGGCCCAGGTGGCCTCGACTACCGACACACACCGAACGGCGTCCGATTCGGCGACCGGCACCAGCAGGTTGGTTGCGATCGCGAGGTAGGCGTACATCACCAACCTGGGAACGGCATGGATCCCGTGGGCGGCATCGCGCCGCCCCCGCCGAGCGCTCACGAACCTCGACCACGGTCAGATGCGCCTGTCCGGCTCGGCGCGATGGCAGGTCGCGACGCGCGAGGAACCGCGCCGGTTGCAGGCGCTGACCAGCGCTCCCGCCAACGCATCGGCCAGGACCGTGTCCATTAAGCCCGTCCGCAGGACGTGCACCACCACCAGCACCACCACCACGAACCGCAATAGTGCGTACCCGGTGACCGAGACCATGGCTTCCTCCTCGCTTCGACTTGTCCCTCCCACTCTTGCGAGGGGGCGCGCCGGCCGACAGGGGTGATCGATCGTCGCCACGGCGGGCAACAGGAAACGGTGGCTCCGGACACAGGTAGATGAGAAGGTGGAGCATGCACCAGAGCGAGGTGTTCGGCGTCGAGTTGCGGAGGCGGCGCATCGCCGCGGGGAAGTCGCTCATGGCTTTGTCCGGCGACATCCACTACAGCAAGGGTCACATCAGCAAGATCGAAACCGGTATGAAGCAGCCGACGGCCCAATTCGCACGCTTGGCGGACACGGCCCTGGATGCCGACGGCGCGCTGAGCAAGCTGGTGCCCGTCGACTCGCCGGACCCCGCGAGCAAGGACGATCCCGTCGTGCTGCGGTGGGACGTGCCGGAACTGCGGGTGAGCCGGACCGCGGCCGAGGCCGTCGCGGAGGACGACACGACCGAGCAACTCCTGCGCACCCAGTTCGGCACCATCCGCGACATGGGCAAGCGCCTGGCACCCCAATTAGTCATTCCGGCCCTCACGGCGCAACTGCAGGCTCTGCAGGTCGTGCTGAGTAGCGCGCGAAACCCGGAAACGCGACGCCGGCTCGGTCTGCTGGCGGCGCGGTCGGTGGAGTACATGGGGTGGATGGCCCAGGAAGCGGGCATGCAGGAGGAGGCGAAGAAGCGGACCCTGCAGTTCGCCGCGCTCGCGGTGGACGCGGGCGACCAGGGCCTCGCCTCGTACGCGTTGGTGCGGCTCGCGGAGCTGGCGATGTACGTCGGCGACGCGATCAGCACGGTCGAACTGGCGCAGCGGGCACGGCAGGACCCGCACGTGGACGCGCGCATCCGCGGTCTGGCGCTGCACCGGCTGGCACAGGGCTATGCGCAGCGCGGCGAGTACTCGCTGTGCCGCGCTGCGCTGGACGACGCCGAACGGGCGCTTGACGAGTCGTCGTCGGAGGCCGGCCCTGGCGGTCCGGTGCTCGGTTCGTCGACGATCGCCGATCTGGGCGCCGTGGTCGAGGGCTGGTGTTTGTACGACCTCGGCCGCCCGGCGGAAGCGGCCGAACTCCTCGAACGCGCACTGTCGCGCGCCCAGCCGGAAGCCCGCCGGGCCCGTGCACTGCATGGCGCACGACTCGCCCTCGCCTACGAGGCGGCGGGTGAGCTGGACCGGATGTGTGAGGCCGCGTTGCAGGCGCTGGAAGCCGCCCGGCCGCTCGGCTCGGCGACCGTCCGCAGCCAGCTGTCCCGCCTGTCCTGGGCGGTGCAGCGCAGGCACAACCACCGACCCGCCCGTGAGCTGCACGTCGAGATCATCGCCGCCTTGCACGACGATCCGGTGTAGCGTTTCCCGTTTCCTCCGGAAAGTGTGACCGACAACCACTTGCGAACCCTTTCGACCCGACTGATCCTGGTGACAACACCGGTGATTCATCGAACGGGTTCTCCTGGATGGAGCAAGATTATGGAGCCGCGCATGTTCAGCTACGTGCTCGGACTGCCGCTCGACTGGCCCGAGCACGTCACGGAATGGCCCGTCTGTCGTGATACCGGCTCTATTTTGTTCTGGGGAAATCCACCATTCGGTTCACTGCACCGCAACCCGTCCATGAGCGCCCGCACCTCTGCCACGACCACGGCATCGGTGGAGCGCAGAGCCTTGATGCCCCGCGGGCCGTTTGCCCTCCGACCGCATCTCGTGGCGGATCGCCCGAAGACCTGCGCTCCGCAGCCGGACACCGGTTCCGCGGCCTCCCCACACCAATCCGGTCGGCCGGTTCTCCGTGGTGCGATAGTCGAGGGAAATGACCTTCGGAGGGCGGGTCTTTCCCATCCGGGGCCGCACCGTGTTGGATTGACGGATGGACCGCGAGAACCACCCGACCTGGCGACGGTTGACCACGCGCACAGTGCGCACGACCCCATGGTTCGAGGTCCGGGAAGACACCGTCGTGCGCCCGGACGGCGAGCCCGACGTGTACCACCACGTGGTGTCCCCGGGCTCCATCACCGTGGTCGCCATGGACAACGACAACCGGGTCGCGGTGACCCAGCAGTGGATCTACACCCACGGGGACCGGCAGTGGCGACTGCCGGCAGGTGCGATCGACGCCTCCGACGCCGATCCGCGCGCTGCGGCGGAGCGGGAGCTGGCAGAGGAGACCGGCGTTCGCGCCTTCCGCTGGGAGCCGATCGCCCAGGTCAACGGCGCGGACAGCTTCACCAACCACGTCGACCACGTCTTCTTGGCCACCGACCTGACACTCGGCACGCCGAGCCGGGAAGCAGCCGAAGCCGACTTGGACGTGCACTGGGTGCCCTTGAGCAAGGCCGTGGAGTTGGTGGCCGAAGGCGCGATCCGGCATGCCGGCAGCGTCTGCGGACTGCTGGCTGTAAGCATCCGCAAGGAGACCACCCACCGTTGGTAACGCGGGTCCTGGGCGTCACCAGGCGTCATGTCCTCGACCCGTCATGCCCCTCTTCTCGCCGATCACGATGCAGCGCGGGCACCCCACTGAGCCGGCCGAGGAGGCTTGCAATGCCGGACGAGGTCATCTTCGTCAACTACCGGCAGAACGAATTGAGGGATGGCACGCTCGTCAAGTTGCCGCACGTGCAGGTGGTCGAGGCCATGACCGAGTGCCTCCGTCGCCACTTCGGTGCGGACCAGGTGTTCTTGGACGTGGGCATCCGAGGGGGTGAGCACTACCCCAGCACGCTGCGCGACAAGCTGGCGAACGCTGAACTCCTGGTCGTCGTCCTGCACCGGACCTGGTCCCGGGACCTGGCGCAACGGATGGGCTCCGACGGCATCGACTGGGTGCGTCACGAGATCAGAACCGCATTGGACGCCGGCACGCACGTCCTGCCGGTGCTGATCGACCAAGCAGGTCTGCCCGACCCTGCCGGCCTTCCCGAAGACATCCAGCCGCTCGCGCTCAAGCAGTCGCGACGGATCGACTTCGGCCACTGGGAGCGCGATGTGCGGCTGCTACTCCAGGAGGTCGAGCACTACGTATCGCCGGTCGTGTTGCCGGTCCCCGAGGAGTTCGTGATCCCCGCACCGCGGCGCTGGGCAGAGCTGCCCGTGGCCTGGTCGGTGGGAGCGCTGCTGCCGTTCGCGGTGATCACCGCACTCGTGCGGCCGGCCGACGAGCGGGCCGCGTGGCTCATCGCGTTGGCCGGCACGTCGGTGTTCCTGCTGTTCGTGGTCGCCGGGACGAGCGTGCTGGCCTACTGGGGACGACGCGTCGTCGACCTGTTGAACCGCGAGTACGGCGCGGTCCCGCACAACCCCAAGCTGCAGGTTCTCATCGGCGTGGTGATCGCCTCCATAGCAGTCCTGGCCCTCGGCACGCTACCGGTGGTCGGCTTGGAGCTGCGCATGGCGGTGTTCGGCGGCCTGGAGATGGCGGTACTCGTATTCGGCGCGGTGATGCTGCGCGCCTCGCGGGTGGAGATCACCTGGCCGCGCGCTCGGTTGAAAGTGGACGCGGGGAGCGTGGTGGTCGCGCTCAACGAAGTGTCGTGGCACCTCGACCAGTTCCCACCGCAGCCCAACCGCCTGCAACGCGAGCAAGCACGCTTCGCCCTCGACTTGATCGACGACGCCCTGGCCCGGATGCGCGAGTCGGTTGCCCGCAGCCGTTCCACCTGGCTGCGCGCCGCGTCACCTTGGATCACCGGCACGCACGGGGTGCTCGCCGGCGGCGCGATCGGTACCTCCGTGGCGGCTCTCTCCACGTACTGCGCCGCCGGCTACCGGCATTGGTCGGCACCGATCTGGTTCGGGGCGGGACTGCTGTCCGGCGCGGCGTTCTACCTGGTGGCCATCGAGGCGGTCTACCGGTTGCGACGGTGGCGCGAGGAGGTGGTCCTGGAGACGCTGCCTGCGGAGTCGGCGCGGCTGCGCACCCGGCTCGAGAAGTCCAGCAATCCACCGCCACCAGCGAAATCCGGAAACGCAGGCGGCTCCAGGCCGACGAACCCCGGGCACCGCAGCCACCTTCCCGTTCCGACCTTCGCCTTGAAGGCCGGTGACAGCACTGACACACTGACCCACTTCGTTCCGAGTGACACTCATAAACGCCCGGATGAGCCTCAAAGTCGCTGATCACTCCGATCAACGACGTACAGCGGAAGATCTCGGGGTCATTCCGCACAATTGCGGTTGGCAAAATCGGAACCGGCAGCGAACGACCATCGAACTGTGGTAATCATTATCCCGGAAGTCCGGGCCATTGCCCGCCGCGCTGAGGCGAACAGCGCGAGCGCCAGTCGAAGTGGGGAAGCAGCATGCTCGGCCGAGTTTCCACGGCGCTCGTGGCCGTCGTGCTCCTCGCACCTCCGGCAACAGCGGCACAGGATGTGACGAATCCACCATGGCCGGCGCGGTGCCCGTTGGCGGTCGGTCTCCTGATCGACCAGTCCGATTCCATGTCGGGGCGATTCGGTGAAGTGCGGCAAGCCACCCGGAACGTCGTCGACGCACTGCGCGACAAGCCCTCGAAGGTCACGATCATCGGATTCGGCACGGAGGCCCGCACCATCCGGTCGGGTGTGGACGTTTCGGACGACAGCAGCAGGAGGCGGCTCAAGGACGACGTCGACCTCCTCGACGTCGGAGAGGGCACCGGCGGTGCGACGAACTGGGACGCCGCGCTCGCCGCGGCTGCCGCGCAAGACCTCGACCTCGTCGTGCTGATCACGGATGGGATGCCGACCGCGTATGGGGATCCAGCGCGGGACGGTCCGGACACCCCGCTGACCGCGGCTGTCGCCACGGCGGACCGTCTCAAGCGCGCGGGCACCCGAGTGGTCGCGGTCGGCATCGACCTGGCGCCCGGCGCGGATGCCAACCTCGCTGCCATCACCGGGACGCGCACTGAGCAGGACTACTTCACCGGAGAGCAGTCCAGCCTGCTGCGCCGCCTGTACGACATCTTGGCCAGCGCCTGCGGCGTCCCCTTCGAAGCACTGCCCAAGCCCGAACCCGCGGTGTTCCCCTGGCGGGACGCGCTGCTCGCCGCCCTCGCCGCCGTTTCATTGATCGGCCTGCTGGCCTTCCTGCTGTACCGAAGGAGACGCCACCCGGTCCGTGCGGACGGACCCGTGCAACCGAACAAGGCCGACGCCCCGGCCGTCATCGACCACGCGCACCTCGCCCAGAGGCTGCTTGACAGCCGCAAAAGCGCGGACGCCGGCGACGACGGTCGCGAAGCTCGCCGGGACAGCGAAGGCGGCGAAGGCGGTGGTGACAAGACGCCGCCGGCACGGCGCCGGTCCATGCCGCTCGACTTCCTCGACCGGAAACCCCCCACTAAGAAGGACAACAACCCATGACCCGTCGTCCTGTTCTCGGCATCGACCTGGGAACCACTTACTCCTGCGTCGCCTCTCTCGACGAGAACCACCGGGTGTCCGTGCTGCCCAACCAGGAGGGCGACCTGACGACACCGTCCGTGGTGTTCTTCGAGCACAGCGGGAACGTCGCGGTGGGCAGATTCGCGAAGAACGAGCTCAAGAGCGAGCCGGGCAGGGTCGTCTCGCTCATCAAGCGCCACATGGGTGTGGAGGGGTACACGGTCGAGATCGACGACCGCGAGCTGTATCCCCAGCAGGTCTCCGCGATCATCTTGCGACAGGTCGTCGAGGACGCGCTGAACGTGCTGGGCCTCGAGGTGCCGGCGGACGGCCCGCTGGCCGACGTCGTGATCACCGTGCCCGCCTACTTCGGCGCCGCCGAGCGCCAGGCCACGAGGGACGCGGGTGAGATGGCCGGCCTGCAGGTGGTCAACATCATCAACGAGCCCACGGCCGCGGCGATCGCGTACGGCCTGATGTCCGAGGGCGACGAGCGCAGCGTGCTCGTGTACGACCTCGGCGGCGGCACGTTCGACGTCACGATCATCAAGGTCTCATCAGCCGAGATCAGGGTTGTGGCCACGGGCGGCGACCATCAGCTCGGTGGTGCCGACTGGGACGCGCGGCTGGTCGACCTGGTTTGCGACAAGTTCACCGAGCAGTACCCGGACTCCGACCCGCGGACCGACCTCGACGCGGCGGGGTCCATCGAGCTGCTGGCCGAGGAGGCAAAGAAGGCGCTCAGCCGACGCGACACCTACGGCACCACCGTGATCGCCGACGGCCGGCGCGCCAAGATCGAGATCACCCGCGCGGAGTACGAGGAGGCGACCGCCGACCTCATCGGCAAGACCCTCGACTTCATCCGGGACGTGCTGCGGCACGCCGCGGCGAAGGGAGTTGACCGCATCGACGAATTCCTGCTCGTCGGCGGCATGTCCCACTCCCCCGCGATCAAGGAACGCCTGCGCGCGGAATTCCCCGACCTGCCGATCCCGCAGCTCACCGACCCCGACCAGATCGTCGCGAAGGGCGCGGCGCTGTTCGCGGCCAACAGCGTCGCCGAGACCCAGGGCGCGGAGTCGCCATCACGCGGCCTGCCGGGCGGAAATGCGCTGCCCAAGATCGTCAACGTGACGTCGAAGGGTTACGGCATCGCGGTCCTGCGCGACAGCCGCAAGTCCGACAGCGACCTGGTGGTGGCGTGGCTGATCAAGCCGAACGACGAGATCCCCGCACGTCCGCAGGACACCTTCCAGACCGCGCACGACCAGCAGCGGGAGGTGGAGATCTCGGTCTACGAGTCGACCACCGACGTGCTCAGCGACGAACTCCCGGACAACCTCGAGCTGGTCGAGGGTACGTTGCGGGACCTGCCGCCGGGACCTGCGGGCCAGCCCTTGGAGGTTTCGTTCAACCTGGAGTCGGACGGCATCCTGCACATCACCGCGACCGCTGCCAACGGTCAGGAGATCAAACTGGAGGCGAAGATCAGCGGACTGGTGCCCGAAGAGGTCAAGCGGGCGCCGCTGCCCGCGATCCAGCGGTGAGCACCTGGCGGTTCGACGAGGCCAGGTTCGTCGACGAGGTGCTCAAACCGGTGCAGTACGGTTGGCGGCCCGACGAGGACCTGTTCCGCGTCTACCTGTTACCCATTGAGGTGAACGATCGGGACACGATCGGAACCGCGGTGGCGAGGGTGGGCAAGCAGTTCACCAACCAGCAGTACCGCGCGTTCCGCCGTGCCCTCGAAATCCTGCGCGGTCAGCACGCGATGGCGACAGAGACGCTGCTGGACCCGGCTCGGCGCACGGCGCACCGGTCCCGGGTCGAGTCGGCGCGAGGAAAGCTCACCGCCACCCTCCGATCGCGGTTGGACGGCGCACCCGGCCTGCCCGCAGCAGAGGTGGCCGCACAGGCGCGGACGCTGAAACTGCCCCGCAGCGCCGTCCTGACCGCGCTGCGGCAGTGCGGCGGTGACGAGCGCGAACCCGTCGAGCTGCCCCATCCGGTGGAACCCGGTCGGTGGGTGGATGCCCGCGGTCACCTGGCACAGCTGCGGTATGACTCGCTGTGGGATTACCTCGCGGACCTCGGCGGCCCGGCCACGACCGAGCACCACCTCGAGCAGCGGCGCGGGAAGCTCCGCGTCTCGCGGTCGTCCGACAGCGCCGCGGAGACCACGCTGCTGCGCCTGGTCCAGGGATGGCTGGAGCAGGGCGGCCTCGTCGACGTGCTGCGCCACGAAGTCCTTGACCACTTGGGGGACCGTGCCGCCTACGGGTACGCCGAGGCGGTCAACGCCGCCAAAGCGACGGCCGATCGGCTGCGGGTGCTGGGCATCGGCCCGGACCCGCTCTCGGTCGCGTACGCGGTGTGGTGCGAGCGCCGCTTCTCCGCCTCGGCGGAACCCGGC
This sequence comes from Actinosynnema sp. NPDC023658, assembly GCF_040639995.1. Classification (NCBI taxonomy): domain Bacteria; kingdom Bacillati; phylum Actinomycetota; class Actinomycetes; order Pseudonocardiales; family Pseudonocardiaceae; genus Actinosynnema; species Actinosynnema sp. NPDC023658. The sequence continues at coordinate 10,347 of NZ_JBFAAX010000178.1, forward strand.
TGGCAGGAGAACTACCAGCGCGCCGTGCACGACCTCCGGCTGCGAGCCGCGCTGACGATCCTCGAACAGCAGCCCGGGCTGCCAGGCGAGTGGCCACGTCGGCGCGCCGAACTGGAGCAGCGGCTGGCCGAGTTGGACGCGGAGCTCGAACGGTGCCACGCCCTCGAGCAGACCGATGTCGAAGCGGCCGTGGCGGGCTATCACCGCCTTCGCGAGTCGTTGGTCGACGACCGGATCGACACCGCGCTGGAGCGGTGCCGTCCGGCCGCCCCCTCGTCCGCGACGGCGTCGGTGCGCGGAGGTCGGGTCGTCGTGACGTGGCAACCGAGCAGCGCGACGGCCGGACGCATCGCGTACCGCGTGAGCCGCGACGACACCGTGCTGAGCGAGAGAACCACCGCGAGCGAGGTGGTCGACCCGGACCCGCCGAACGGGACTCCTTTGATCTACCGGGTGAACACGCTGCGGGACGGCAACCCATCACACGCAGCGCGCACCACTCCCGTCACCGTGCTCGGCGACGTGCTGGACGCAGAGGCACA
>NZ_JBFAAX010000179.1:0-10826 GCF_040639995.1 Actinosynnema sp. NPDC023658
GGCGTGGAACCCGGTGGAACCCAGGCCCCCGGTGAACCCCGGGAGCCCGGTGGGACTCAGGAGCCGGGTATCAGGACTTCTGCTCGGCAACCTGCTTGCGGACCTCGTCCATGTCGACCTTGCGTGCCTGGTCGATCAGGTCCTCCAACGCCGCCGGCGGCAGTGCGCCCGGCTGCGCGTAGAGCACGACACCGTCGCGCACGATCATCAGGGTCGGGATCGACCGGATCTCGAACGCCGCGGCGAGCTGCTGCTGCGCCTCGGTGTCGACCTTGCCGAACACGATGTCGGAGTGCTTCTCGGCGGACTTCTCGTAGGTCGGGGCGAACTGGACGCACGGGCCGCACCAGCTCGCCCAGAAGTCGACCAGGACCATCTCGGAGCCGCCGACAACCTCGTCGAAGTTCTCCGCGGTCAGCTCCACGGTGGCCATAGGTCCTCCTCGCTGTGGACATGGGGACGAACCCCTTGTACCCGGATCAACGAGCGCCGCATCGCGACAATTCCCTTCAACGCGATGTGGACGTCTTCAACAAAACGTTGTAGCTTTCGGGCCACTCGAAACGCAGGAGGTGTCCCGTGCGCAGGACCGCAGCCCTCGCCCTGTCCCTGTTCGCGCTGGTGGCGTGCGGTTCACCGGCCGGACAGGACCCGCCGGCCGGTCCCGCCGACGACCTGCCGTCGACCGCGGCGATCGTGGAGGCGGTCAAGAAGGACGACGCCCTGGCCGCGTCCCTGCCGTCGGCCGTCGCCGGCGCGGGCAAGCTGCGCGTCGGCTCGAACATCCAGAACCCGCCGAACAACTTCTACGCCGCCGACGGCAAGACCCCGGTCGGCTCGGAGGTCGACCTGGTCAAGGCGGTCGCGGCCAAGCTCGGGCTGTCCGTCGAGCACCAGGACATGGCGTTCGGCTCGCTCATCACGAGCCTCCAGGCGGGCCGGATCGACGTGACCATGGCCGCGATGAACGACACCCCGGAGCGGCAGGAGGCGATCGACTTCGTCGACTACTTCACCTCCGGCATCACGATCATGGTGCAGAAGGGCAACCCGGCGGGCATCAAGAGCCCGGACGACCTGTGCGGGAAGTCCGTCGCGGTCAACCTCGGCTCCAGCCAGGAGACCTACGCCAAGGAGTTCCAGTGCCTGTCGGGCGACCCCATCGCGGTGACCGCGACCGACAGCGACACGCAGAACCAGAACCAGCTCCGCACCGGCCGGGTCAACGCCATCCTGAACGACCTGCCCACCGCCGTCTACGTCGCCAAGACCGCGGGTGACGGCGAGTTCTTCGAGGTCGTGGACCTGGCCCCGATCAACGGCGGCCCCTACGGCATCGGCGTCAACAAGAACACCCCGGAGCTGACGACGGCCGTCCGGAAGGCCCTGCAGGCGCTGGTCGACGACGGCACCTACGGCAAGATCCTCGAAGCCTGGGACGTCCGGCAGGGCGCGGTGGCGAAGGTGACCGTCAATGGCAAGTGAGGCGTCCGGAACGACCGCCGACGACCTGGTCGTCGTCCCGCTGCGGCACTGGGGCCGGTGGGTGGTCGGCGCGCTGGTCCTGGCCGCCCTCGGCGCCCTCGGCTGGGCGCTGGCCGGCGCGAAGATCGACTACGCGGCCGTGCCGGGGTTCTTCACCCACGACATCATGCTGCGCGGCCTGGTCAACACGGTCGTGCTGGCGCTGGCCGCCCAGGCGGGCGCGATCGTGCTCGGCGTGCTGGTCGCGCTGCTGCGCCGGTCGGCCAACCCGGTCGCCCGCTGGTTCGCCGCCGGGTACGTGTGGCTGTTCCGCGGCCTGCCGGTGCTGCTCCAGATCCTGCTGTGGTTCAACCTGGCGCTGGTCTTCGAGAACATCTCCATCCCGGGCCTGTTCGAGGAGAAGACGAACGTCCTGGTCACGGCGTTCGTCGCGGCCCTGCTCGGGCTGGGCCTCAACGAGAGCGCCTACATGGCCGAGATCGTCCGGGCCGGGCTGAACAGCGTCGACCACGGCCAGGTCGAGGCGGCCAAGGCGATCGGCATGACGCCCGCGACCACGCTGGGGCGGGTCGTGCTGCCGCAGGCCATGCGGGTGATCATCCCGCCGACCGGGAACAACTTCATCAACATGCTCAAGGGCACGTCGATGGCGTCGGTCATCGGGTTCCTGGAGCTGATCCACGCCGCCAACAACATCGCCTCGCGCAACCTGCAGATCATGGAGACGCTGCTGGCGGCGGCCGCGTGGTACATGGTCGTGGTCAGCGTGGCGAGCGTCGGGCAGCACTTCCTGGAGCGCTACTACGGCAAGGGGGTGGCCCGATGAGCGCGGCGGGGCCGGTGGGCGCGGCGGGTCCGACGAGCCTGGTGCGGGCCGTGGGGGTGCGGAAGGCGTTCGGCTCGACGGAGGTGCTGAAGGGCGTCGACCTCTCGGTGGACGCGGGGCAGGTGGTGTGCCTGCTCGGGCCGTCCGGTGCGGGCAAGTCGACGTTCCTGCGCTGCGTGAACCAGCTGGAGACGATCGACGCCGGCCGGATCTGGGTCGACGGCCAACCGGTCGGGTTCACCTCGCGCGGCGGCAGGCTGTTCGAGCTGCGCGAGCGGGAGGTGGCGCGGCAGCGGCGCGGCATCGGCATGGTGTTCCAGCGGTTCAACCTGTTCCCGCACCGCACGGCGGTGGAGAACGTCGCCGAGGGGCCCGTGCACGTGCTGCGGACGCCCCGCCGGGCGGCGCTGGACGAGGCGCGGGCGATGCTGGACCGGGTGGGGCTGGCGGACAAGGCCGACTCCTACCCGCACCAGTTGTCGGGCGGTCAGCAGCAGCGGGTGGCGATCGCGCGGGCGCTGGCGATGCGGCCGAAGCTGATGCTGTTCGACGAGCCGACCTCGGCGCTGGACCCCGAGCTGGTGGGTGAGGTGCTGGACGTGATGGTGGACCTCGCGCGCGACGGCATGACGATGGTCGTCGTCACGCACGAGATCGGCTTCGCCCGGCAGGTGGCCGACTCGGTGGTGTTCATGGTGGACGGCGCGGTGGTCGAGGCCGGTCCGCCGGGGCAGGTGCTGGACAATCCGCGACAGCAACGCACGCAGCAGTTCCTCGCGAAGGTGCTCTAGGTGGTCATGCGCATCCCGTCGTCCTACCTCGTCCAGTTCCACGAGCCGGAGGGGTACCTGGACTTCGCCCGGTTCGGGCCGCCGTCGTTCGCGGTGCTGGACGCCGCCACGCGGCTGCTGGAGACGTCGGCGCAGGCCGGGCCGTCCACCGTGGACGACCTGATGCGGCAGGAGCTGCGGGCCAAGGCGGCGGTGGCCAGGCTGTGCCGCGGCGACACCGACCACGTGACGTTGCTGCCGAACACCAGCACCGGGCTGTTCCAGGTCGCGCTGGGCGTCACCGGCGAGGTGCTGGTGTCGTCGGGGGAGTTCCCGGCCAACACCTACCCGTGGGTGCGGTCGCCGCGGGTCGACGTGTCGTGGCTGCCGCCCGGTCCGGTGACGGCGGACGTGGTGCGCGCGGCGTTGACGCCGGAGACGGTGGCGCTGTCGGTGAGCGCGGTGGACTTCCGCACCGGGTACCGGGCCGACCTGGCGGCGTTGCGCGAGGCGGTGGGGGACCGGTTGCTGGTTGTGGACGGCATCCAGGGCTTCGGGGTGGTCGACGAGCCGTGGGAGGTGGCCGACGTGCTGGTGGTCGGCGGCCAGAAGTGGCTGCGCGCGGGGTGGTCGACCGGCTTCATGACGCTGTCCGACCGGGCGTTGGCCAGGCTGGACCCGGTGCTGTCCGGCTGGACCGGCGCGGAGGACCCCGGCCTGTTCGACGACAGCGTGCACCCGGTGGGGGTCGGGGCGGCGGGCTGGTCGATCACCAACCTCAGCCCGGTCGCGTCGGGCGCGCTCGCGGCGGCGTTGGAGCTGGTCGAGCTGGCCGGGGTCGAGGCGATCCGGCGGCGGGTCGTCGACCGGGCCGACGAGCTGGTGGAGGCGGTCCGCGCGGTCGGCGGCGAGGTGGTGTCGGCGCTGGACCGCCGGGCGGGCATCGTCGCGTTCACGCTGCCCGGGCACGCGCCGTCGGTGGTCGGTGCGGCGCTGGTGGAGGCGGGTGTGACGGCCACGGTGCGGCCGGAGCACGTCCGCCTGTCGCCGCACGCGTCCACCACGCCGGAGACCGTCGCCCGCTTCGCGACCGCGCTGAAGGAGCTGCACCGGCCGCGCCCCGCCGAGCCCCCGCGACCGACGTCCACGCCGCCGGTCACGTCCGAGGTGCTCACCGCCCTGATCCCGACGGTGAACAGCCTGGCCGAGGCGTTGGGGCCGGGGACCGAGGTGGTCCTGCACGACCTGGGCGCGCTGCCCGACTCGATCATCGCCATCGCGGGCGACCTGACCGGCCGCAAGGTCGGCGGCCCGATGACCGACCTGCTGCTCGGCCTGGTCCGCCGGGGCACCACGCAGGACCTCGCCGGTTACGAGACCTACGCCCCGGACGGGCGGGTGATCCACTCGTCCACCGTGTTCCTGCGCGACGCCGAGGGCGTGGCCGTCGGCTGCCTGTGCGTGAACAGCGACCCCGGCCCGAACCGGCCGCACGACCCGGCGGCGGGGTCGGCGGGGGCCGCGGACCCGGCGGGGTCGGTGGGGTCGGCGGTCGAAGCGTTCCCCGGCGACGTGGACACCCTGCAACGCCTGCTGGTCGAACGCGCGGTGACCGCTGTCGGCGTGCCCGTGGAGCTGATGAAGAAGTCCCACAAGTCGCAGGTGGTGCGGGTGCTGGACGAGGCGGGCCTGTTCCTGATCCGCGACTCGGTCGACTACCTGGCGGGCGTCCTGGGCGTGACCCGGTACACGATCTACAACTACCTCAACGAGGTCAGGGCGTGAGCCGGGTGGTGAGGGGCACCCGCCCACCCGACCGCGGAACGGCCTCCCGGAACGCGACGCCGGGAGGCCGTTCCCGCGGGGACTACAACTAGCCCGCCGGTCGCAGGGGTTGGTCGCCTTCGTGCACGGCTGCGTAGGCGGCGTCACGGGCGGCGTTGGCCTCGTCGTCGGTCAGGGTCCGGGTGGGGTGGCGCAGGACCAGGCGCAGCAGCACGTTCTTCTGCCCCGCCCGCGCGCCGAGGCGGTCCACGGCCGCCGCGGGCAGGCCGGCCACCGGCGTCTCGCTGACCACGGCCACCTCCTCCACCAGGTCACCGACCACGTGCCGCACCACGTCACCGATCGTCTCCGAGTCGGCGCCCGAGTCGACGGCGACCGAGATGTCCCGGGTGATCGGCGGGTGCTTGGACACCGGCCGGTACGGCGAGAGGTCGAGCATCTGGCCGGCCACGCGCGGGTCGTCCGAGGACAGCAGGCGGATGTCGGGGACGCCCTTGCGCAGCATCAGCAGCCGGTCCAGGCCCGCGCCCAGGGCCAGGCCGTGCACGTGGTCGGGCAGCCACGCCCGGCGCAGGACGTGGCGGGCGGCCAGGCCGCACTCCGCGACCTCCAGCCACTCGCCGTCCACCAGGACGTCCACCTGCCTGCCCTCGGTGGTGTAGGGGTGGGTCGCGGGGGTCGTCCGGTAGCGCAGGCCGGGCACGGCGGTGGTGACGACGGCGTCGATCAGCTCGTCCAGGTCGGCCCGGTGGTGGGAGATGCGCCACAGGTCGATCTGGTGCGGCGTCCCCGAGTGCACCCGGTCCACCGCGTCACGGCGGTAGACCATGCCCACGGCGGCCAGCAGCACGTCGTCCCAGTCGTTCCGGGTGCCGAGCAGCCGCAGCGCGGGCGGCACCATGGCCGTCGTGTGGCTCCGCAACATGCGGTTCTCGCCGGTGTAGCGCGTGTAGCGGGCGTCGCGGGTGATGGCGTCGGGCGGGTAGCCCAGCGCGGTGTAGTTGTCGTCGACCGACACCTCCGGGGGGTCGCGCAGCACGCGCGGTTCGCCCGGCAGGGCGGCGAGGATCTCGTCTACCAGCAGTTGCACGGCGTGCGGCCCGTAGGTGGGGTCGCTGAGGTCGCGAGGCATCGCGGGTGGTCCCTTCGAACGGTGGTGGACGTCGGGTTGTCCCCCGAACCGGTCCGCCACCGGGACCACGTGGACTAGCTCACGCCGCAGGCCCCTGTGGCCGGGTCTCCCGGCCGGGGGCGGCTAAATCGGCGCGTCACGTTTTCCACCCTAGCCGGTGCGTGCCGCATGATGCACCCATGTTGTCGACCAAGGGCGAGGACTTCCGCGCGTTCTGGACCGAGCGCCACCTGTGCACGCTGACCACGATCCGGCCGGACGGCACGCCGCACGTCGTGCCGGTCGGCGTCACGCTCGACGTGGAGACCGCCACCGCCCGCGTGATCACCTCGCGCGGCTCGCACAAGGTCCGCCAGATCCTCGCGGCCGGTCCCGGGGGCGCACCCGCGGCGGTGTGCCAAGTGGACGGACGTCGGTGGTCGACGCTGGAGGGCCGCGCGGTGGTCCGCCAGGAGCCGGAGGTGGTCGAGGACGCCGAGCGCCGCTACGCCGCCCGCTACCGCACGCCGCGTCCGAACTCCGAGCGCGTGGTGATCGAGATCGCCGTCACGCGCGTGCTGGGGACGGTGTGAGCGTCACGGTCATCGGCATCGGGGCCGACGGCTGGGACGGCTTGCCGGCGGGGTCGCGGCGGGAGGTCGCGTCCTGCGACGTGCTGATGGGCAGCACCCGGCAGCTCGACCTGGTGCCGGGGGAGTTCGAGCGGGTGCCGTGGCCGTCGCCGCTGGTGCCCGCGCTGCCCGGGTTGCTGGAGGCCCACCGGGACCGGAGGGTCGGGGTGCTGGCCAGCGGTGACCCGATGTTCCACGGCATCGGCACCACGCTGGTCAGGTTGCTGGGCGCCGAGCACGTCCGGGTGGTGCCGCACCCGTCGTCGGTGTCGCTGGCGTGCGCGCGGCTGGGGTGGGCGTTGGACGACGTGGCGGTGGTCAGCCTGGTCGGCAAGCCCGCGGCGCTGGTCGTGCCGCACCTGCATCCCGGGCGGCGGGTCCTGGTGCTGGGCGGCGACCCGCGTGAGGTCGCGGAGCTGGCGCCCGGTGCGCGGTTGACCGTGCTGGAGCAGCTGGGAGGGCCCCGGGAGCGGGTCCACCGGGACCTCGACGAGGCGGACCCGCTGCACGTGCTCGCGGTCGAGTGCGGGGTGGGCGGGGCGTCGCTGGTGCCCGGCCGCCCGGACGACTTCTTCGAGCACGACGGGCAGCTGACGAAGCGCGAGGTGCGTGCGGTGGCGTTGGCGTTGCTCGCGCCGCCTCCCGGTGAGCTGCTGTCGGACGTCGGCGCGGGCGCGGGCACCATCGCCGTCGTGTGGTGCCGCACCCACCCGAGCTGCCGCGCGATCGCCGTCGAGCAGCACCCCGAACGGGCGGAGCGCGTCACCCGCAACGCCACGCGGGCCGGCGTGCCCGGTGTCCGGGTCGTGGTCGGGTCGTCGCCCGGGGCGCTGGAGCTGGAAGCGCCGGACGCGGTGTTCATCGGGGGCGGGCTCACGGCCGAGGGCGTCGTCGAACGGTGCTGGGACGCGCTCAGGCCCGGCGGTCGACTGGTGGCCAACGCCGTCACGCTGGAGTCGGAGGCCGTGCTGACCCGGTGGCACGCCCGGCTCGGCGGTGAGCTGACCCGGATCGAGGTGAGCCGGGCGGGTGCGATCGGCGGCTTCACCGGCTGGCGACCGCAGATGCCCGGGCGGGCGACCGCTCAGGCCCTTGACCCCGTGGGCCCTGACCAAGGAGCGCTCGTCACCGTCCACTTCATCGGCGCCGGGCCCGGCGCGGCCGACCTGCTGACCCTGCGCGCGGCGCGGCTCATCGCGGAGTCCCCGGTCTGCCTGTACGCGGGCGCGCTGGTGCCGGTCGGGGTCCTCGACCACTGCCCGGCCGACGCCCGCCTGGTGGACACCGCGAACCTCGACCTGGACGAGATCACCGCCGAGCTGGCCACCGCGCACGCGGCCGGGCAGGACGTGGCGCGGCTGCACTCGGGCGACCCGTCGGTGTTCAGCGCGATGGCCGAGCAGATGCGGCGCCTGGACGCCCTGGGCATCCCGTACGACGTGACGCCGGGCGTGCCGGCCTTCGCCGCCGCGGCGGCGTCGCTGAACCGGGAGCTGACCGTGCCGGGCGTGGGGCAGACCGTCGTGCTGACCCGCACGGCGGCCCGCGCCACCCCGATGCCGCCGGGGGAGGACCTGGCGACCCTGGGCCGGCCCGGGGCCACGATGGTGCTGCACCTGGCCGTCCAGCGGATCCTGGAGGTGGTGGCCGACCTGCTGCCGAACTACGGCGCGGACTGCCCGGTCGCGGTGGTCGCCCGCGCCAGCCGGGACGACGAGGTGATCCTGCGCGGCACGCTCGGCGACATCGCGGACCAGGTGCGCGCCGCGGGCGTGAAGCGCACCGCGGTCATCGTCGTGGGCCGGGTCCTGACCGCCGAGGGCTTCCCGGACAGCCACCTCTACTCCACCACCCGCGCGCGGTCGTGAGCGGCGCGGGGATCCCCCCGGTTTCCAGTCTACCGGCGGGCACCGACAGGAACGGCGCGTCGAGCGGCGCCTGTGGATCACGCGCGGCCGACGACGGTGCCCGCCCGGTCGATCACGATCACGTCCACGGTGACGGGGGCGCCGCGCAGCACGTCGTCCGCCGTCGCCTTGGCCCTCACCGCCACCAGGTCGCCCAACGGCACGCCCGCCGCCTGGCACACCTGCAACGCCCCGAGCGCCGTGTTCGCCTCCCGCACGGCCGAGGCGAGCGCCGGGTTGTCCACCAGGGACGCCAGGAAGCCCAGGTTCACCTGCGAGCGGCCCGAGTGCAGGTCCAGGTGCCCGTCCGCGAGCTTGGACAGCTTCCCGACGCCGCCCGCCACGGTCAGCCGGGGCACGGGGTGGCGGCGCAGGTACTTCAGCACGGCGCCGGCGAAGTCGCCCATGTCCAGCAACGCGTCCTCGGGCAGCCCGTGCACCGCCGCCGCGACCTTCTCCGACGTGCTCCCGGTGCACCCGGCCACGTGCCGGTACCCCTGGGCGCGCGCCACGTCGATGCCACGCCGGATGCTGTCGATCCACGCCGAGCACGAGTACGGCACCACGATCCCCGTGGTGCCCAGGATGGACAGCCCGCCCAGGATGCCCAGCCGGGGGTTCCACGTCCGCCGCGCCAGCTCCTCGCCGTGCTCGACCGAAATCGTCACCACCACGTCGCCGCTGCCCCCGTGCTCGGCGGCCACCTGTGCCACGTGCTCGCGCATCATCTGCCGCGGCACGGGGTTGATGGCGGGTTCGCCCACGGCCAGCGGCAGGCCGGGCTTGGTCACCGTGCCGACACCCGGTCCGGCCTCGAACACCACCCCGCTGCCCGGTGCGCCGTGCCGGACGGCGGCGCCGACCAGCGCGCCGTGCGTGACGTCCGGGTCGTCGCCCGCGTCCTTCACGATCGCCGCGAACGCCCGGTCCGGTCCGAGATCCTCGCGGGCCAGCGCGAACGACGGCGTCTGGCCCTTGGGCAGCACGATCCGCACCGGGTCGGGGAACTCGCCGGTGAGCAGCGCCGCGTAGGCCGCCGCGGTGGCGGCGGTGGCGCAGGCGCCGGTCGTCCAGCCGAAGCGCAGGTTCTTGCTCACGACGTCAGGATGCAACAGCCGTGAGGACCGTGCTGGTACTGGGTGGCACGGGCGAGGCGCGAGCCCTCGCCGCCGCGCTCACCGGGATGCGGGTCGTGTCGTCGCTGGCGGGCCGGGTGGCCGACCCGAAGCTGCCCGAGGGCGAGGTCCGCGTCGGCGGTTTCGGCGGCGTCGACGGGCTGGTGGCCTACCTGCGGTCCGAACGCGTGGACGCCGTCGTGGACGCCACCCACCCGTTCGCGGACCGCATCACCGCGAACGCCCTCGCCGCCACCACCGCGACCGGCACGCCGTTCCTGGTGCTGCGCCGACCCGGCTGGCCGCCCGAGGACGGCTGGCGGTACGTGGACACCGTCGCCGAGGCCGCCGCCCTGGTCGCCGGTCGCCGGGCGTTCATCACCACCGGCCGGCAGGAGCTGGCCGCGTTCACCGGCGGGGTGGCGCGCACCGTCGACCCGCCCGACCCGCCGAACCCGCGCCTGGACCTGGTGCTGGACCGGGGACCGTACACAGTGGACGGCGAGCTGGCGCTGATGCGGGAGCACCGGGTCGAGGTGCTGGTGACCAAGGACAGCGGCGGCCCGATGACCGCGGCCAAGCTGACCGCCGCCCGTCACCTCGGCCTCCCGGTGGTCGTCGTGCGGCGACCACCACCGCCACCCGCGCCCCTGGTGGAGACGGTGGCCGAGGCGGTCGACTGGCTTACCCGGGGTAGCGGCGCGGGGTGAACACCGTGCCGCGCGAGCTGACCCGCGTCTGCGACGAGCCGACCAGCAGCAGGCAGCGCATGTCCACGGTGGACGCGTCCAGCTCGCCCAGCGGCACCACCCGCACGGACTCCTCCGGCCCGCCGACGTCCCGCCCGACGACCACCGGCGTGTCGGGGGAGCGGTGCCGCAGCAGCACGTCCCGCGCCTTGTCCACCTGCCACGTGCGGCTGCGCGAGGCCGGGTTGTAGATCGCGAGCACCAGGTCGGCCCGGACCGCCGCCTCCAGCCGCTCCTCGATCACCTCCCACGGCTTGAGCCGGTCCGACAGCGACACCACGCAGTAGTCGTGCCCCAGCGGCGCTCCGACCCGGCTGGCCACCGCGTGCGCCGCGGTCATCCCCGGCAGCACGCGCACCGGCACGTCCGCGAACTGCTCGTCGGTCGCCACCTCCAGCACCGCGCTGGCCATGGCGAACACTCCAGGGTCGCCGCACGACACCACC
>NZ_JBFAAX010000180.1:0-10825 GCF_040639995.1 Actinosynnema sp. NPDC023658
GCTGCTTCCCCGACCGGGCTGGGCACGGCGGCACCTCAGAGCGGCTCGGCCGCGCCTGGCGTCCGGCCGGGCGGGGCCATGCCCGGTGGCGCGCTCCCGGGCGGTCCGCTGCCCGGTGGTGCGGTCCCCGGTGGTTCCGCGCCGGGTGGTTCGTCGTTCGGCGGGACCACTCCTGGCGGGCCGCTGCACGGCGGAACGACGCCCGGCGGTCCCACTCCCGGTGGTGCGGCCCCCAGTGGCCCCGTGCCCGGTGGCTCGACGCCTGGAGGCTCGATCCCCGCTGGTCCGACGCCCGGTGGGGCCGTGCCTCACGGGCCGGTGCCCGGTGGGTCGGTGCCCGGTGGAGCGATTCCCGGCGGTTCGCTGCCCGGTGGATCCGCTCCGGGTGGATCGACGCCTGGTGGCTCGACTCCCGGTGGAACTGTGCACGGCGGGCCGACCGCTGGTGGCCCGCTGCCCGGTGGTGGACCTGTCCCCGGCGGCGTGATCGCCGGTGGGATGCCACTGGGCGGAGTTGCGCCTGGTGGAGCTGCGCCCGGCGGTTCGGTTCCCGGCGGTGGCGCCGCGCCCGGTCCGCACGTGGGTGGAAGTGGTCCGGCTCCGGCGCACGCCAGTTCCGCGCCGGCGAGCACCGCGCCGACCGCGTCCGCACCGACCGCGCCGCACGCGCCCGCTCCCACGTCTTCCGCGCCCGGCGGTCCGGTGCCTCCCGGTGGTGCGGCTCCGATGGCCGGTGCCGCCGGTCCGGTGGCGCCTCCCGCCGGTGGTGCCCCCAGCGCCGGCGGGCGTGGGCCTGTCGCGCCTGCCCCCGGTGGCTTCCCGTCCGACCCTTCGGGGACGCCTTCCGGTCGCGACCAGGGCGGTCGTGGGAACCCGGCCAACGCCGGTTCGCTGACCGGGATGCCGGCCAAGCCGTTGCCTCCCACCGGTCCCGTGTCGATGCCCGAGCAGCGCGGACCCGCGTCCACCGCGCCGCCGCAGACGCCTGCGCCGCGCCCCGGCGGGTTCGGTCCGCAGCCCGGCACCGCGCCGTTCGGCCCGCAACCCGGTGGCCCGCAACCCGGTGGACACCAGCCGGCCGGGCCGCAGCCCGCCGGCCCTCAGCCCGGCGGACAGCACCCCGCCGGCCCCCAGCCCGGCGGACAGCACCCCGCCGGCCCTCAGCCCGGTGGACAGCAGCCGGGTCCGGCCGCGCCGGTCCGCGCGGACGCCTCGCCGCCCACCGCTCCGATCCGCACCGACGGTCCGGCTCCGGCCTCCCGCGGCTCGGACGGCCCGACTCCCACCGACGGCCCCTCGCCGTCGACCGACGGACCCAAGCCGGACCACACCCCGCCGGCGGACCTGGTCGGTGCGCCCGGAGACGAGCACACGCCCGCCTCCAGCCACGAGTGGCCCACCGACACCCCCGCCGACACCGGCACCGGAACGGACGCGGGCACCGGAACGGACGCCACCGCGGGCACCGGAACGGACACCGGCCCCACCCCGAGCACCGGAACCGACACCGGCACCACCGGCACGGACCCGTTCCCCCACAAGAACGTCTGGAACCAACCCGCGGGCGTCGTCCCGGGCTTCTCCCACGACGGCGACTACCACTCCGTCCACGAGAGCACCGGCCCCACGGACCAGTCCGTCGGCACCTACGACCAGCGCGCCGCCGCCCTCATCGAGCCGACCTACCAGCCCTACGGCCCGTACGGCGACTACCAGTCGTTCCGCGACGCCCACTCCAAGCCCGACGGCAGCATCGACTGGCCGCCGAACCAGGGCGCGGACGGCCCGCGGGTGGTCGTGGAGCTGCCCGCCGGCACCGTCCTGGACCGGTTCGGCAGCCCGAACGGCGACTTCCTCTCGCCCCTGCGCCCGGACGGTCAGGCCTACGGCTTCGGCGAACGCGCGATCATGCCGGACAGCCTCGGCAAGGGCTACCACGTCTACGTCCTGGACGCCCCGCTCACCGTCGAGCTCGCCCCGGTCGCACCGGCGTTCGACCAGAACGGCGGCGCGCGCCAGCTCCAGCCCGTCCTCGACGGCTCCCTCGTCGACCCGAACACCGGCAAGATGAGCGTCCAGCGCCTGCTGGACCTGGGCGTCATGCGCGAGGTCGACGTGCCGCCGGCCGACGGTCGCGTGCTGCCGCCCGACTTCGGCACGTTCGACGCCGACGGCAACCTCCGCACGCCCGACCCGGTGACGGTGGCGGACGCGCAGAACGGCGCGTTCGACAACTACACCTCCGCCGACCCGCCGGCCGACCTGACGCCGAACCCCGACCTGGGCCCGGTCTCGCACACCGGTCCGATCCCGCTGGGCGAGGTGTCCCAGCGCGTCGACCAGGCGATCCGCAACAGCCAGGTCACCGACGCGGGCGTCGCGCTGCACACCGAGGACCGCCTGCGCGACCTGTCCAGCCGGATCCCGGCGAACAGCGACCACGCCATCCTCGACATCCACACCGACGGCGACGGCGTCCGCATCGGTGACACGCACTACACCCGCGACGAGCTCGTCCAGCTGATCAACAACCACCCCGACCTGGCCGACCGGCCGATCGTGCTGGTGGGCTGCGACGCGGGCGCGGGCGGCGAGAACAGCCTGGCCGCGCACGTGGCTCGGGAGACCGGGCAGCGGATCATCGCGCCGGACGCGCTGGCCTGGTCCGACCGGGACGGCAACGTCTACGCCGGCTCGCCCAACGAGGCGGGCACCGGCCCGAAGCTCCCGCCGGACGGCGGCTGGCACGCGTTCGAGCCGGACGGCACGCACACCCCGGTCGGGGAGAACGGCATGCCGCCCGGCCACGAGCCCAAGGGCGACCTGGCCACCACCGACGACCAGGCGCACCGCGGCCGCCTCGACATCGAGCCGCAGGTGCAGCAGCCGTGGTCGGCACCCGAGACCACGCACGAGCAGCACGTCCGGCTGCGCGACGACCAGTCGTACTTCCAGGGCCAGGAGCTGCCCAGGGACACCAAGGTCACGATCGTCGGAGACGACGGCAACGTCCGCACGGTCGTGCACGTCGACGCCGACGGCAAGGTGCACGTCGACGCGGTCGCGCCGAACACCCGCCACGGCGACAACCCCGAGGTCAAGCACCCCGCGCCGAACGCCCACTACCGCGTGGAGCTCGGCCACCGGCACGACGTGTTCGTCGCCAACCCCGACGGCACCCGCCAGACCACCCAGGACACGATCAAGATCGGTGACCGGGTCGTCACGGTCGACCGCGCGGTGATCATCGAGCCGATCCCGGAGCCCGCGAACGGCCGGCAGACGATCGACCGCGACCACCCGCTCGCGCCGAGGCCGGACGAGGCGTTCACCGCGCGCACCGACCTGCCGCCGAACACGCGCATGGAGGTGCACGACACCGACGGCACGTACCGCGGCACGGTGCAGACCGACGCGGACGGCAAGCCGAGGTGGGTGGCCGCGCCGGACTACCTGTCCACCGACGTGCGCAACCCCGAGGTCCAGCACACCTCGCAGGGCACGAACTACAACATCGACCGCGGCCCGCTGCACCAGGAGTTCACCACCGACGCCAACGGCCACCCGCAGCACGCGGTCGAGCGCACCGAGCCGCCCACGACCAGGCAGACCCCGGTCGACGGCGTCAAGCAGGGCGAGCCGTTCAGCCGGCCCGGCCAGGTGCACGACCCGAGCACCGAGTACGTCGTCACCGACGAGCACGGCCAGCGCCGCGGCCGGTTCCTCACCGACGAGTCGGGTCACGTGGTGTTCGAGGACACCCACTCCGGCCAGCGCAGCCGGGTCAACGCCGAGATCGCCCAGGCGCCGGCGCACGCGCAGGTCACGTCCGACGGCTTCTACGGACTCGGCAAGGCCCAGAACCCGACCCAGACCTGGCCCACCCCCGCCAACGGCGAGGTCAAGCTGGCCACGCAGCGCACCAAGACCGACGACGGGTACGTGTACTCGGTGAAGGTCGTCAGCGGCGACACCAGCGGGTGGACGCCGGAGCAGCGGGCGGCCGTGACCCGCCCGTTCGGCAACTCGGACCCGTTCGCCGGCCGCACCGACCTGCCGCCGAACACCCGGTTCGTGCTCGACGACCTCCACAAGCAGGGCTACGGCACCTTCCAGACCGGTGGCGACGGCTCGACCTCGCACGTGCACACGTTCCGGCCGTTCAGCCCCGACCTGAACAACCCGCTGCCGAACGCGGTGCTCGTCGCGGACAACGACGCGTGGCGCGGTCGCACCAACGGCGACGGCGAGACGGTCGCGACGACCGGCCGGCCCGACCTGCGGTCCGGCGGCGCGATCCGGCGTGACGGCAGCGCCCAGATGGAGGTCGGCAGCCACGGCGAGGTCGACGGCGACGGCAAGAAGCTGTCCGACGGCGGCCACCACCAGGGCAACGAGACCGGTGGTCCCGGCGAGGCGGCGAACCAGTCGAGCCAGCAGCGCGACGAGAACCAGGGCAACAAGCGCCCGGCGTTCACCACCGAGGAGACGTGGCACCGGATGGAGCGGGACCGCGCGAAGTTCATGAAGTCCGGCGGTACGGTCGAGATGATCGACACCTTCGCACTGCGCGACCCGCTGCAACGCCACCCGCACACGTACCAGACGCGGTGGCGTGTGACGCTCGCCGACGGCACGACCGAGATCTACGTCAGGAGCTACCCGAATGAGCACAACGCAGCCCTCTGGCCGGCCGACTTCTGAGCAGCGCCACGACGAGCTGCTCCAGCACATCGGCGGCATGCTGCTGGACGCTGCTCCGGAGGGCTTCCGGCGGATCGACGTGCTGGTGCGGATGACCGTGGCGGTGCAGGACGCGACGCTGAAGGTGTACATGCCGGACGGCAGCACGCCCGAGGTCATGCCGCCGGAGGGGCTCAACGCCGCGTTCCAGGAGATGCGGCAGGTGCTCTACCAGCCGGGCCGCGGCACCTGGTTCTCCGCCCGGTGCGTGGTGAACGCGCCCGTCCGCATCGACATCACCTACAACTTCGACCACGACCCGCGGTTCGACCCGCCCGTGCCGGCCGCGGACTTCGCCCGCGACCTCCAGGTCTTCCCCCGCGACGAGGCCTTCGTCCCCGACTGGTTGCGCGCCGAGCTGGTCGAGGCGGGTGCCGGCCCGAACGACGTCCGCCCAGGTGACGCCGGCCCGGGGAACGCGAATACCGAGGAGCAGAACGCATGACCGCACCGCAGTTGGACGTCGAGGACCAGAACGCCATCCTCGGCTCCGTCACCACCCTGCTGGTGCAGCGCCTGCCCGGCGACTGGGAGCAGCTGTTCGTCGACTTCCGGATGGTGGGCCGCTACCTGGAGACGCAGGTCTCCGGGCTGACCATGTACGGCTCGTCGTTCGACTGGGAGCTGCCTCCGGAGGCGCTGCCGTTCTTCGTGCAGCTGCGCGACGGCATGGCGCGACCGGGCCAGGGCACGTGGTTCACGCTGAGGTTCCACCTCGTGCACCCCGACACGTACTCGGCGGAGTTCGACCGGGACCACGAGCCGGACTGGACGCAGCCGCCCGCCGCGCAGTACTACGCCGAAGAGCTGGAGATCTACCCGCGCGACGACGACGCGGTGCCGTCCTGGCTGCGGGAACGGGCGGGTCTCGGGGACGCCGCGAGCACCGAGGCGGTCGACTCGGAGGGCGGGTCGCTGATCGCCGCGCCGCTGTTCGACGGGCCCGACCCGGCCGTGCACGACCGGCCGGCCGTGCACCCGCAGGAGCTGGACGACGTGCTGGCCTACCTGGAGAACGCGCCGATCGTGCTGGCCGCGCGCTCCTACGGCCCGGACGCGCTCGACCCGGCCGCGCCGCAGTCCGTGCCGCTGTCCTTCCACACCGACGGCACCTGGGTGTGGCCCGGCGGGGTGGCGTACTACCTGCGCAAGCACCACGTGCCGCCCGTGCCGCAGCTCGTCCAGCACATCCGTGACAACGGTTACGCCGTGCCGCCGGTCACACCGGAGGCCGAGCGGGCGGCTACCGCCGTCGCCACCGGGCAGACCGAGGGCACGGCGCTGCCCGAGTACCAGCCGCGCGTGATCACCGACGTCGACCAGCGCGCGCTCGACCACCTCAAGGAGCGGTTGGACCACTTCGGGGTGGCCGAGTCCGAGTACGGCATCGTCGAGCCGAAGCCCGACGCGTTCGTGATCGAACCCGCGCCCGGCCGGTCCGGCTGGCAGGTCCAGTTCTGGGACGCGAGCCGCGGCCCGCACGGTCGGCCGCGCGTGTACGAGCACGCCGTGGACGCGGCGAAGGTGCTGCTCGCGGAGCTGCTGTGGCGGGCCGACCTGGACGGACCGCGGTCGTCGGCGGACACGGGCGCGCTGGTGCTGCCGGTCGCGGACATCCAGCCGCTGCCCGACGAGCCGCCGCTGTCGCTGTTCCGGGACCGCGAGAACGTGGTCATCCCCGTCAGCACCGAACTGGATCGGTTCGGCGCCGAGACGGGCAACCTCGTCTACGCGTCCGGGACCATGTTCGGCCACCGCTCGTTGCCACCGGATTGGCTGAACCGCCGCTACCACGTGTACCGGGTGCAGAAGCCGGTGCCCGCGCTGAAGGGCGTCGCCGTGCCGTGGTTCGGCCAGCCCGGCGGCGGGACCGGCTACTTCCTGGCGAGCTCGTTGCGCGACCTG
This sequence comes from Actinosynnema sp. NPDC023658, assembly GCF_040639995.1. Taxonomy (NCBI): domain Bacteria; kingdom Bacillati; phylum Actinomycetota; class Actinomycetes; order Pseudonocardiales; family Pseudonocardiaceae; genus Actinosynnema; species Actinosynnema sp. NPDC023658. The sequence continues at coordinate 6,649 of NZ_JBFAAX010000180.1, forward strand.
CTGGCCGACGGGAGCCTCGTCGAGGTCTCCGGTGCGTCCGCGCAGCAGCCGCAACCGGGGGTCTGAGAGCGCCCCGGGACGTCATTGCTCCGTTCGGCTCAGCGGGGCCACGTGCGGGCACGGGGAGTCGCGGGGGAAGATGATGCACGTGTCCGAGCTGAAGCCGCTGAACCCGACCGAGCAGGATGCACTGGTCAAGCAGATCGGCCTGACGCTGATGCGGGCCGCGCCGGAGGAGTGGCGGCACGTGTCGGCGGAGTACCGCGCGACCGGCCGGTACTTCGAGCTGGCCGCCGAGGTGCGCACGGCCGACGGTGCGATGCACGCCTGGTCGCCCCCGCAGGAGGTGGCCGGGCTGTTCTCGCGGTTGCGCGCGGGCATGTACCGGGACGGTCGGGGCAGCTGGTCCAACGCCCGCTACCAGCTCGACCACCCGTCGAGCTACAACCTGGACTTCGACCGGGCCGAGCCGTCCTGGACCACGCCACCGCCGCCGCAGGCGTACCTGGACGAGATGCGGTTCTTCCCCCGCACCGACGACAACGTGCCGGACTGGCTGCGCCGACGCCTCCTCCAAGCGCCACCGCCGCCGCCCGCGGACGTGCCGGCGCACGACCAGCCGCCCCTGGCGTTCCGCACGGCCCGGGTGTTCGACGGCGCCGGACCCGGCGGGCGTCCCTCGGTGAACCGGCCCCCGATCGGTGAAGCGGACCGCGACCTGCTGCTGAGCTACCTGGACCGCGCGCCGGTCGCGGTGATCGGGCGCGGGTTCGACGCGGACGTGCTCAACCCGGACGCGCCGTCGGTGGTGCCGGTGGCGTTCCAGACCGACGGGCACTGGATCTGGCCCGCCGCGGTCGGCTACTACCTGCGCGCCTACGGCGTCCCGCCGGAGCCCGAGCTGGTGGAGCGGGCCAAGTCGCAGGACTTCGTGCTGCCCGAGGTGCCCGAGGAGGCCCGGGTCGCCGCCGCCGCGAACCTGGGTGCGCCCGCCGCGCCGCAGGGCACCGAGCTGCCGGTGGCCGACCTGCCCGTGCCGGTCCCGGTGCAGGCCGCGGTCGAGCCGCCGGTCGAGGTGGGCGAGACGGTGGCCGCGCCGCTGCCGGACCTGAGGTCCGACGACGAGCCGCGGCAGGCCGAGGAGGCCGGTGCGCCGGCGGACGTCGAGGAGACGGCGAGCCTCCCCGAGTTCAAGTCGGAGGTCGTCGAGTACGCGCAGGACGGCCCGCCGTACCGGGTGCGGTTCGACGAGGACGGCCCGGTGATCGACGACCGGTACCGGCGCGAGTCCTACGTCGACGGCATGGACCTGTTCGCCCCCGCCGCGTACGAGCGGGAGATGAACGACACCCAGACCTGGAACCCGTTCACCGACGAGGACCCGGAGACCGAGCTCGCCGAGGAGACCGCCGAGGTCGGAACGGTCACCGGCGAGCAGCACCACGACGCGCAGCACGAGCAGGCCGCCGAGCAGCCCGTCGAGCACGAGCCGCGGCCCGTCGAGGACCAGGCGGACGAGGTCGGGGCGCGACGACCGGCCGACGAGTCCGAGGTCACCGCCGAGTTCGAGGTCGACCAGGCCGCGCTGTACACGTCGGAGCACGACGAGGAGGCGTTCGCCGAGCACGACGACCGGCACGACGACGCCCGCTTCGACGACCGGCACGACGACCGGCACGACGACGAGCCGCGCGCGGGGTCCGGCTTCGACGAGCACGAGGACCACGCCGAGCAGGACGAGCAGGACGACGACCGCTCCGAGCGCGCGGACCACTCCGACCAGCACTTCTCGGACCAGCACTTCTCCGACCAGCACTTCTCCGGGCAGCAGTTCGTCGAGCAGGTGCCGCCGCCGTTCGCGGACCAGGCGACCCGGTTCACCGAGGCGGTGCAGCCGTTCGACGACGTGAGCCCGGCCGCGGCCCCCGCGCCGAGCCTCGCGCCGCCGCAGCGCCCGCCCGTCGAACCGCCCGCACCGGTCGGGCCGCAGGGTGCGCCGCAGCCCGCGGGCGTGACGACGTCCACCCAGGAGCCGAAGCCCCAGCGGACGTGGCCGATCAACCCGATGAACGGCGAACCGCCGCTCACCCTGTTCCGGCACAAGAAGATGGTGGAGCTGCCCGCCGGCCTGGAGGTGGACCGCTTCGGGGAGGGCGAGGGCAACCTCGTCTACGCGGCGGGCACCCCGTTCGCGCAGCGCTCGCTGGTGCCGTCGTGGATCAACCGCCCGTACCACGTGTACCGGCTGCGCCGCCCGGTCGAGGCGCTGACCGGGGTCGCCGTGCCGTGGTTCGAGCAGCCGGGTGGCGGCACCGCCTACCTGATGCCGAAGACGATCGACGACATGATCGCGGACGGCGTGCTGGTCGAGGTCGCGGGCCAGGAGCCACCGGCCCACTAGCTCACCCGACGCGCAGCCCGTGCGCTGCGGCGAAGGCGACGGCCGTGTCCAGGTCCACCCGCGCACCGCGCAGGGTGGCCTGGACCAGCCCGTCGGCGTCCAGCCGCGCGCCGCGCAGGTCCGCGCCCGCCAGCTTGCACCCGAGCAGCCGGGCGCCGGTCAGGTCGGCGTCGCGCAGGTCCGCGTCGCGCAGGTCGGCGCCCTCCAGATTGGCCTCGCGCAACCGCAGCCCGCGCAGCGACGCCTTCCGCAGCACGGCGCCGGACAGCCCGACGAGCGTGAGATCGGTCTCCTCCACCGCGATCGGCCGCAGCGCGCAGTCCACGAACACCGACCCCAGCCACGTGCAGGACGTGAACGCCGTGGACGCCAGCACCGCCCGGTCGAACCGGCACGAGCGGAACGCGGTGGCCGTGTGCGACGACTCGCCCAGGTCGGTCCGGTCGAACGTGCACTCGGTGAACGTGCAGCCGGACGTCTTCACCCCGCGCAGGTCGGCCTCGGTGAAGTCGCACGCGACGAACGACCTGCCCTCCCACACCTGGCCGTGCAAGTCCGCGTCGGAGTAGTCCTCACCGATGATGTCCACTGTCACACCTTGTCATCGTCCACCAGTTGGTAACCTCCGACCTGCCGGGCAACCCGCCCGGTGCGCGGTCCCGGAGTAGAGACCGCCGCTGACAGGTCGTCAGCCTGCCTAGTGGTCGTGCCCGAGGACTGAAGCCACAACATTCGGGAAGGCTCATGACCCGCACGCCCGTGAACGTCACCGTCACCGGTGCGGCCGGCCAGATCGGCTACGCACTGCTGTTCCGCATCGCCTCCGGTCACCTCCTCGGCGCCGATGTCCCGGTCCGCCTGCGCCTGCTGGAGATCCCGCAGGCCGTGAAGGCCGCCGAGGGCACCGCGATGGAGCTGGACGACTGCGCGTTCCCGCTGCTGACCGGCATCGACATCACCGACGACGCCAAGACCGCCTTCGACGGCGTGAACGTGGCACTCCTGGTCGGCGCGCGCCCCCGCACGAAGGGCATGGAGCGCGGCGACCTGCTGGAGGCCAACGGCGGCATCTTCAAGCCGCAGGGCGAGGCGATCAACGCGGGCGCGGCGGACGACGTGCGCGTGCTGGTCGTCGGCAACCCGGCCAACACCAACGCCCTGATCGCCCAGCAGCACGCGCCCGACGTGCCCGCCGAGCGGTTCACCGCGATGACCCGCCTCGACCACAACCGGGCCCTGTCGCAGCTGGCCAAGAAGCTCGGCGTGTCGGTCACCGACATCAAGAAGCTGACCATCTGGGGCAACCACTCGGCCACCCAGTACCCGGACCTGTTCCACGCCGAGGTCAAGGGGCAGAACGCGGCCGAGGCCGTGAACGACCAGGCCTGGCTGGAGAACGACTTCATCCCGACCGTCGCCAAGCGCGGCGCGGCGATCATCGAGGCGCGCGGCGCGTCCTCGGCGGCGTCGGCGGCGAACGCGGCGATCGACCACGTCCACGACTGGGTCAACGGCACCGCCGAGGGCGACTGGGTCTCGATGGCGATCCCGTCCGACGGCTCGTACGGCGTGCCGGAGGGCATCATCTCGTCGTTCCCCGTCACGGTGACCGACGGCAAGTACTCGGTCGTGCAGGGCCTGGAGATCGACGACTTCTCCCGCGCCCGCATCGACGCCTCCGTGGCCGAGCTGGTCGAGGAGCGCGACGCGGTCAAGGCCCTGGGCCTGATCTGAGTCGTACCCCACGGGAGGGCCGCCGGCGGTGGCCCTCCCGTG
>NZ_JBFAAX010000181.1:0-10787 GCF_040639995.1 Actinosynnema sp. NPDC023658
TTGAGCTCGGTGACCGCCCTGGGCGTGTCGGGGGCCGCCGTCCTCGTGCGCGACAAGGGACCGATGGTCCAACCCAGGCTGGTCGCCACCGGTGCGGTAGGCGAGGCCACGGAGGGGCTGCTGGTGCGAGTGTCCGCCACGATCACCGGGGCGCCGGAGTCCGACCTGCCCTACGGGTCCAAGTTCTCCGTCGACGACGGCTCCGGCCGGCTCACGATCTTCGTCAACACGCAGACCGGCATCGACCTCACCGGCCTCGTCGTGGGCCAGTCCGTGCGCGTCACCGGCTTCAGCAGCCAGTACGACACCCACTACGAGATCGACCCGCGCTTCCCCTCCGACATCGCCGTCCACCGGCCGTAGGACGCGAGGACGACCGCAGAGGGAGCCGGCACACCGCGAAACGGAGTTCACATGCGCCCGCGTCACGCCCTCATCGCCGCCGCCGTCTGCCTCGCCGTCCCACTGCTGACCGCCGCCCCGGCCTCGGCCGGGATCGTGGACGTCAGTTGCGGCCCGCCCAGCAGCCAGACCAACACCTACAGCCCGCCGCTGACCGCCACCCCGCAAACCGTCGTCGTCAACTCCTCGGCCCGGTACACCTGCGTCTCGGCCGGCGTGCCCGCCCTGACCTCCGGCACCCGCACCGTCGAGGTCAGCTCCCCCGGCCGGTCGTGCCTGGACCTGCTCACCGGGTTCCCCGTCACCCTGACCATCACCTGGAACACCGGCCAGACCAGCACCCTGTCCGGCAGCTCCACCGTCGCCACCGCCGGCGCGACCCACGTCGTCACCATGACCGGCACCGTCACCGCCGGGCTCTTCGCCGGGGACGCGGTCGTGTCGACCGCCATCAGCCCGTCCGCACCGATCCTGCTGTGCACCCTCGGGCTGGGCACCGTCTCCAGCACCACCTCGACCCTCCTGCTCGAGATCACCTCGACGTAGCCGCCGACCCCGCCGCAGCCACTTCGGCGTCCGACCGTCCGCTGGTCGGTGCAGGACCACTCCAGGGTCCCGACGCCGCAATGGGCGTTCGCTCGACATGGGCGGAATGATCAGTAGCGCCTTCGGCCTCCGGCGGCACGCTGCCCGCGTGCGCAGTGCTCCTCCGCGCGTCCAGGTGCGCCAGGGTGCGAAGGGAGCGCCCCCGCACCTCCTGGAACCCACGTCCAGAGCAGTCGACGACCGGTCGACATGCAGCTCGTGGCATTCCGGCCGATTCCCCATCGTGGAAGGAAGGACCGCCTGCGGGTGGAATCCGGCCGTGCCCTGGAATCAAGCAGAGGAGTTCTGTCGCATGACGTGAAACTTCGTTCGTTCATACCTGTGAATTCGACGGTCGGCTCGGCCACCTGTTTCACCTGGTGGGCACTGTTGCGCGTGTCAGCACGCGTCGGTTGACTCGCACCCGTGCAGCAGCACGAACTCGAAGCCTTCCGGCGTGGTAGGCGCGGACGCCTGTTCGACGAGTGTCCGCAGGCCGTGCCCGGGGACCACCGGTCACGGCCTCCCGCGTGTCGACCGCTCCGGTTGCCCGCGGAGCGGACCCACTCCAGACAGGATGCGCAGCCATGTCAGTCACGGACGAACTCCTGGCCAACAACGCCGTCTACGCCGAGCAGTTCAGCGGCCCGCTCCCCCTCCCACCCGCCAAGCACGTCGCCGTCCTGGCGTGCATGGACGCGCGGATCGACGTCTACCGGGTACTCGGCCTCAACGAGGGCGAGGCACACGTCATCCGCAACGCGGGCGGCGTCGTGACGGAGGACGAGATCCGCTCGCTCGCCATCAGCCAGCGGCTGCTCGGCACGGTCGAGATCATCCTGATCCACCACACCGACTGCGGGATGCTGACCTTCACCGACGACGAGTTCAAGAAAGCCATCCAGGACGAGGTCGGCGTGAAGCCTTCCTGGGCCGCCGAGTCGTTCACCGACCTCGACGCCGACGTGCGCCAGTCCATCGAGCGGATCAGGAACAGCCCGTACATCCCGGTGAAGGACTCGATCCGCGGGTTCGTGTTCGACGTCGCGACGGGGAAGCTCGACGAGGTCGTCCAGACGCCACGGGGTTGATCTCGTGCTCGGTGATGCGCAAGCGCCGCCGGGCACGAGGGGCACCCGGCTGACGCTGCCGGGGCACGTCGGTTGACGGACGGAGGAATGAGGGCGACCGTCCGCGCCGGGATCACATCGGGGTGACGCGGGCGGTTCCACCTCGACCGTGCCCGTGCACGTGGGCGATCGGCCGGCCGGCCGGGCTGGTGCTCGCGGAGGTCGACCGCCGCCCGGCTGGGACGTGACTTGTCCACGATCAGCCGGGAGGTCTGCGCAGAGGTCCCCCGGCTGCTGCCCCGACTCGGGTCGCCGTTGCGGGCTGTTCGTCGACCGGGTGGGCGCCCCGTCCGCGGCGACCGTCGCCGCGGTCACGTCGAACCACTCGGCCACCACGTCCACCGCCCTCGGCCGCCGAGAGTCGTTCGACGTCCGGACGTGTACGCCCACCACCGGTGAACTCCTGTCCAGTGCCGGAGGCCAAGGGCTCCGGGCGTGACGCCGTCTGCCGCGGTCGTCTCCCCGGCGCGAGCGCTGCTCGTCCGCTGGACTCGGACCTGTCGACGGGAACTCCTCGGCCGCACGCTGATCCGCGACCAACGGCACCTGCGCCGCGCACCGCGTGAGCACGGGAAGTCCGCCAACACCCGACGACCGAAAGAAGTACCGGGCACCGCTGTTCACCGTATGGCGGTGTACGCCGATTCGCCCAGGAACTAGACTGATGGGGTCACCCAGGACCCCGGTAGCGGCTGCACCCGTTCACGGAACGGATGTGCACCGGACCGGGGTTCTTCCGTGTGCGACCCCATCCGGCGCGGCCCCTCGACGACGGGCCGCGCTACAGGAAGAAGGCGTCATGCGACGCACCCGCACCACCGTCCACGCCCTGCTCGGCATCGCCGCCGTGGTCGGGGCGACGGCAACCTTCACCCCTGCGGCGCAGGCGGCGACCATCCCCGTGGCGTGCGGCGAGAACGCGCTCGTCACGGCGGTCAACCTCGCCAACTCCACCCCCACCGCGGACACCCTCGCCCTGGCCGGCGGCTGCACCTACACCCTCACGACACCGCACGGCGGCCTCGACAACGGACTGCCGGTCATCACGACCCCCATCACGATGGTCGGCCCGGCCACCATCACCCGCCTCTCACCGACGCCGTTCCGCATCGCTGAAGTCGGCACCACCGGCGACCTCACGCTCATCACCGCGGTCGCCGTCACCAACGGCAGCTCGCTCACCAGCGGCGGCGGCATCCTCAACCGGGGCGCGGTGACCTTCACCAACAGCAGCCTCACCGGCAACACCGCCGTGCTGGTCGGAGGCGGCCTGGCCAACGCCGACACGCCCACCGGCACCGCGCCCGCCGCGACCTTCACCCGCAGCCCGGTGACCGGCAACTCCGCCCTGACCGACGGCGGCGGCCTCTACAACGGCCTCAGGGGCACGCTGACGGTCACCGGCGTCACCGGCGGTCCGCTGCCCGTCAGCGGCAACACGGCGGCACGGGGTGGCGGCATCGCCGCGGTGAACTCCACGGCGACGTCCCTCACCAACACCGCGGTCACCGCCAACACGGCACTGCTCACCGCAGGCGGCGTGCTCCGCCTCGGTGGCACCATGACCACCACGACTTCGCCGATCAGCGGGAACACGCCGAACAACTGCGTCGGCAGCACCCCGGCGGTGCCCGGCTGCACCGGGTAACGGCATCGGTCCCGGGGCCGCGCACTCGCGGACTTCCCGACCGGCTCCGGGGACCGACGGCGCCACCGAGTCACTCCCGAGGACTTCCACGGCATCAGCACGCGCCGTTCACCCGGCGGTGTGCGATGCCGCAACGGGTTCTCCGCTCGCCGCCTCCTCGCGGCGGAGCGATCTGCGCAATCCCACAACTCTCAGGAGGTCGGAGTCATGAAACGATTATTCCGGGTTTCAGCCGCGGCCGTGCTGGCGGCAGGCATCACCACAGCCGCCGTCCCGGGCTTGGCGTACGCGGTGGCGGTCAGTCCGCCGCTGGGCACGGCCGCGGGTTTCGCGGTGCTCGGTGCGACGACCGTGACCAACACCGGTCCCAGCGTCATCACCGGTGACCTGGGAGTCAGTCCCGGCATGTCGGTGGTCGGGTTCCCACCCGGCGCGGTCGACGGGACCATCCACGCCGGTGACCCGGCAGCGACCCAGGCCCAGGGTGACGTCGCGACGGCCTTCGCCTTCGCCGCCGGTCAGTCCTGCGACCAGGACCTCAGCGGCCAGGACCTGGGCGGCAAGACGCTGCTCCCCGGCGTGTACTGCTTCGCCTCCTCGGCCCAGCTGACCGGCACCCTGCGGCTCGACGCGCAGGGTGATCCCACCGCGGCTTGGCTCTTCCAGATCACCAGCTCGCTCACCACCGCGAGCAACTCCGCGGTCGTGCTGGTCAACGGCGCGGCCCCCTGCAACAACGACAACGTCACCTGGCAGGTCGGCAGCAGCGCCACCGTGGGCACGGCCACCAGCTTCGTCGGCAACGTCCTGGCGAACACGTCCATCACCCTCAACGCCGGCGCCAACACCACCGGCGGCCTGTACGCGCACACCGGCGCGGTCACCCTCGACACCAACAGCGTGAGCACCTGCGCCGCGTCCGGCGGCAAGGCGAGCCCCACCCTCACCACCACCCCCTCGGGTTCCGTCCCGGCCGGCGGTCAGATCTCCGACACCGCCCAGGTGGTCGGCGGGGCGACGCCCACCGGATCCGTCACCTTCACCCTGTACGGTCCCGGTGACCCCACCTGCACGACCCCGATCGCCACCAGGACCAGTCCCCTGAGCGGTGCCACCGCCTCCTCCGGGCCCGTCCAGGCGGGCGCTGCCGGCACCTACGAGTGGGTCGCGACCTACTCCGGCGACGTCGACAACAGCCCCGCGCTCTCCCCCTGCGGCAGCGAAACCGTGATCGTCACCGCGCAGACGCTGACCGGGCGGGCATACGGGCTCCAGGCCAAGGCGACCCTGCTCGGACAGCCGCTGGTCACCGTGCTGCCGACGCCGGACACCGGCTTCGTCTCGACCACCTCGTCCTCGACCACGTCGACGCCCTGCGTGGCGACGCTGAACGGCCCGGTCGGCGCCCACGTGCTGTGCGCCAACGTCACCACCGTCGCCCACCCCGGCAAGTCGACCGCCACCGCGTCGGTCGCCGACGCCACGGTGGGCATCGTGGGTATCCCCACCATCACCACCGGGGCCGTCCAGTCCTCCTCGACGACCACCTGTGCCGGCTCCACCGGCACCACCACCATCGCCTACCTCAAGGTCGGCGGCACGGTCGTGATCGCCCAGCCCACCCAGGTCGCCCCCAACACCAGGGTCTCCGTGGGCGTCGTGTCACTGGTCCTCAACCAGCAGATCGCGTTCTCCACCCCTGACGACGGCCTGACCGTCAACGCGATCCGCATCACCGTCAACACGGTCGGCCTGGCCGCCGTCACCACCACCGTCGCGTCCTCCGAGAGCGACATCTCCGGCTGCCCGTGACGAACCGCTGACCGAGCCGGACGCCCTGCGCAACCGCTCGTTGTAGCCGAACTGGCCGGGCAGAGCCGGGATCACCGCCAGGTGACCTGGCCCGACATCGGTCAACCAGGACCGTAGGCCGACCTCGGGCCGACGCGGAGCCAGGTGCGGCGATCAGCAGGTCGTCGGTTCTGACGTGGGGCGCGGTCGCGAGGGTGTCGAGGTCGGTGGTCACAACCCGTACGTCGTCACCCTCGCTTCGCACGCCCGGTAACGGCCCCTCGGACTCACCCGTCCAGTCGGTCATCCACCGGACGCCGAATGAGATGACCCGCAGGCACGGCAACAGCTGGCGACACCGGCGGAGGCACTTCCGTCCGGCGAGGCCGGCTGGGCGGTACCGGGGATCTCCTACGCGGGACCGGATCCTTCACAGGCCACGCGGCTGTTCGCGGCAACGTTCCTCGTGGTCGGACAACAGGGTGGCCGGAACGCGCGGATGCGATCGGCGAGTTCCCTGGCCCCGCGGTGGGACCGCCGCCGCTGCGCCTCGTTGCGCAACGGTCGCAGCCGTTCCGCGGTGCGGTGGGACGCGAGCTGTTCGCACAGGTCGACCGCACGTGCACCCGCTTCCAACCCCTCGTGCACCTGATCGTCGACCAGGTGGCAGACGGCCAGGGAGATCAGGCTGAACGCCCGACGTCGCGCCATGTCGGCCCCGTAGCCCTGCACGGCCGACGTCAGCAGCAGCACCCCCAGACGCGCGTAGTGCGGATCGACCACCTGCGCCAGCTCGGTGTAGACGATCCCGGTCAACGCCGACAGGTCGTTGCGGGTGGAGAACGCCGGCCACTCCGCTCCCGGACCGCCGTGCACCTCGGCGAGTGACTCGTCGAGGTCGGAGAGCAGCGCAACGGCGTCCTGCTCCCGCCTCAACCGGGCCCAGGACCACGCCGTGTTGGCCTTGATCAGGGCCGCCGCGCGGGACGACCCGCTGGCCTCGGCCGCCAGCGCGCCGAGCCGGAACTCCGCCAACGCACGGGTCGGTTCGTTGTGGTGCAGCCGCAACCGCCCCAACTGGTGGCGGACGTTCGACGTCAACGACGTGTTGCCGACCGACGAGGCGAGCCTCAACGCGGTGCCGAAGTAACCCACGGCCGCATCGGCCATCCCCGTGTCGAACGACACCCACCCCGCCAAGCTGTGCAGGTCGGCCACGGCGGTGCGCAGTCGAGCCCCTCCGGCACCGGAGGGGGAAGCGTCCACCAGGGCCAGGGCGGCGGGCAGGCGGCCCACCGCCGCGTCACGGGCTGGAACACCGCCATACCGCTGGTCCAGTGCCCGCACCTCGCCGGCGAACGCTTCCAGGTCCGCGACCTCCGACAGGCCGGAATCACCGGCAGCGGCCGGGTCTCCCGGTCTCGCCGGGACGCCGTGAACCGACTCGTGCGCAGGATCGAGCACCTTGACTACCTCCGGACGGCGACGGGCTGATTCCGCCAGGGTCCGGGGCGATGTAGATCAACGTTCCCACACGACACCCCCCTCGCCGGTGTCCGTCACTCGAAAGTGTCAGCCGGACCGGGTGCACGTCGGAAGCTCGCCCTGGCCGGTGGCAGGGCTGCTTCCGGCAGCCGCACGCGGTGACGTCCCGCAGTCGTCGAGACCGGGCATCCTGAACGGGCACACCACCGCACACGGTCGTTTCCTGCGTAGAAGAAGGCCGGGTGGACAAGACAAGCAGAAGGCGGCGCTTCCAGGGTCGTCATGCGACCGGCTCCCCGTGCCCGCCACGCGGTCGTGGACGGGCACGGTCCGAAGTCCGGGCGAACGGCTTGCTGGTGGACATGTCCACCTCTCCGCCCAGGACGGGCATCCGGTCAGCCGCTGTGCGCGGACAGGGACCGATCACCACGGAGTGGGTGTTCGAGTGCACGCACGCCACCTGCGCGAATGCCCACTCCTGTACGTCGGGGCCAGCACAGTCGCCTGCCGCCGGGAGTCGAACGCGGTGTCCCGGCGGTCGACGTCGTGAGCACCGCCGCCACGACCTCGTCCGTGCCGCCCGGGTGATTTCACGCCCACCGGCCGTCCCCGGCCGCGGTGTCCGAACGACTCAGGCCAACCGGACCTCGGCCCAGACTGTTTTCCGGTCGTCGGCACGCAGATGTCCCCAGTTGACCGACAGCCGGTTGACCATGAGCAGGCCGCGGCCGGTTTCGGGTACGTCCAGCCTGCCCAGAACCGGCAGCAGGCTCGAACTGCCGTCGGCCACCTCGATCCGCACCAGATCGCGGTCGGGCAACCGGTGCATCCGCAAGCGTCGCGGTGCTCGGGCATGCCGGTAGGCGTTGCCCACCAACTGCGCGGCGACGACCTGGACGTCCACGAGCCGATCGTCACCGACCCCGGCCACCACGCCGGCGACCAGTCCCATCAGGGCTGCTGTGGACGGACGACTGTCGGGCAGGTCGAGATCGACGCTCTTCAGCGGAAGATCGACAGTGTTCACTGCACGCCCTCGATGCCTGTGACCTCACAAGGCACAGATACGACACCGTACACCCGCGGCGGATTGGTCGTCATGGCGACGACACGAGCCGCCGGGGATCGGTGTGGAGATCGGGTTCCCCGGGTAGGTCGAGGCCATGGGTGCGGTCGAGCGGGTCGGTTCCAGGGCGCAGGGCGACGGACGCGGGGGTGGCCGGGGTCGGCTCGTGCTGAGCGTGGACCTGCCGGGGTCGCGGATGCCGTCACAGGAGTTGCGGCGTTGGGTCCGGGCGGCGTTGTACCAGGAGGACGAGGACTGCGCGGAGAAGGTCTGGTTGGTCCTCGCAGAGCTGACGGCCAACGCCCGCGACCACGGGCGGCCCCCGGTCGAGGTCAGGGTCTGGAGTTCGACGACCTCGACGGCGGTACGGGTCGAGGTCGAGGACGCATGTCGCGAAGTGCCTGTCCCGGGCGCCTCCCGGTGGCGCGGGGCGCGCGGCTTCGGCCTGGTGCTCGTCGACGGCTTGGCGTGCCGGTGGGGTGTCGACGCCCACCCGACGGGCAAAACCGTGTGGGCCGAGCTGGGCGGCGGAATCACCACCGCCACACCGGTGCCCTGACCGAAGGCTCAGCCATCGACCCGGTGCAGGGATGAGACCCGCGCCACCACCGGTGTCGCGGTCCCCGTCCTCCGAGCCGTTGGCCACGACCGGCTCCAGCGACCGGGCGCAACCGCAGGCGGGGATGCGTTGACGCGGTGAGGCGGCCTCCCTGCCGCAGTGCCGGCAGTCCGACGTCCTCGGCCCCGACGACCGTCCGAGCGGGGCAATCCGGCCGACGCTCCAGACGAAGCTCAAGCACCGCGATCGGAACACCGCGTCCGTGACCGCACCCGTCGGTCACACGGCGCCATCACCGCAGCTCAGCGGTTCGGCGCAGAGTTCGGGCGCCGCGCAGACCTCCGAAGCCGCGCCGTACCCGACTCCGCAGTCACCTACCGCTACCTGGTTGCCCGTGTTCGGCACCGTGAGTAACTGTTGGTCAGCCCGGTGTGTCCCACGTGGGAGGCGGAGATGCGTCGCACCGTCCTGGTACTGCCGGCGTTCCGCGCCACGTCGCACCCCGCCGGCGTCAGTGCAGGGCCCAGAGCGACCCACCTCGCCAACTGCACCACGGCGACGCCGATACCTGTCGTCCACCTCGCTCGCGACCGGGTTCTCCAGGCTCTCGAACAGATGCGGCACACGCCTCAGCCGCGAGTGCACCCCGATGACGACCATCAGGAGCCCACCTGCGACCCGCTGGTCCTGTCCCCGTGTCCGGTCTGGTACCAGACGCAAGGGGTGCTGCGGGGATCGGTGGGAGCGTTCACCCGAGAAGGTTGGAAGCGAAGACAAAGGAGTCCGCTCGATGACCTCACCCCTGTTATCCAGGATCGGACGCGGCGCTGCCGTGGCGGTCGCGGCCGCCGCGACCACCCTCACCCTCACCGGCGGTGCGAGCGCCGACCCCGCCGCGTCGTCGGTGGCGTTCGCGGCCGAGCACACCGACCGCTGCATTAGCAGCTACACCGCAGGCCAGCTGGCCTGGCGCAACACGCTGCCGGTCCTGCCGGCCGAACCCGTGACCGCGGTCAAGGTCACCGGTGAAGTCGCCCTGCGCAACATCACCCCGTGCACCCCGCCCGCCGGTGCCGTCGCGGTGGCCGTGTTCACCGCCTACAGCGGCCGCACCGTCGTCGACACCGAACGCCGGAGCACCACCAGCGCGGCCAAGTTCGAGTTCCTGCTCACCGTGCCGCTCGTCCCGACGCCGACCCCGGTGCCCATCGACCGCGTCACCGTCCAGGTCTGCCACGCCCCCATCACCCCCATCCCCGAGCCGGACCTCACCTGCGGTGAAATCTCCAGCTACCCGATCTGAGCCTCGGCCAGCCGTGAGGTGGATCGTGCGGAACGCCCAGGACCGCGACCGGCACCGCACCGCCGGAAGATGTGATTGATCAGCACGACTCCCGCCGGTCGTCGCCTGGCGGGGGTCGTGCCGGTGCGAATCGGTGCCCGACTCTTCCGACCGACGCCGAACGCGGTTCCGGCGGTCGTGCGCGATGCGTCACGCACCGGTAACGCGTGGCGGAACACGCTGCGGTCATCCGAATTCCCGGAGACCACACGGAGGACGCAATGCGAACCCGACAGCTCTACCCCATCCTGGCCGCAGGTGCCCTGGTCGCGGGCGGTTTCCTGGGTGCCGGTGTCGCCTCGGCGGCGGTCCCGTGCGTCGTCGGCCCCGGCGTGACGCAGACCGGCACCACGGTGTTCGGTTCCGGCGGGAACGACACGATCGACTGCACCAGCGCCAACCCCGGCAAGACCATCCACGGCAACGGCGGCAACGACACCATCACCGGCACCGCCTACATCGACACGATCAACGGCGGCGCCGGCGACGACACCCTCACCGGCCTGGTGGGCAACGACACCCTCAACGGCGACCTGGGCACGGACACGATCAACGGCTCCGCCGGCAACGACACGCTCAGGGGCCCGGGCACCGACCTCGCCCAGGACACCCTCAACGGCGGTGACAACACCGACTCCTGCGGACCCGTCGGCGTGCCCCCGGACCTCCGCAGCAGCTGCGAGTCGTAGCACTCGGGCACCGCCGAGATGACCGCGCCGACCACGGCGGACGACGACCCGGCCCGGAATGGGGGGCGGGTCGTCCCGCGTGGGTGAGGC
>NZ_JBFAAX010000182.1:0-10763 GCF_040639995.1 Actinosynnema sp. NPDC023658
GCACCCTGCACTGACCCCGCCAACGCGAAGCGCCCCCCGGCGGACCGGGGGGCGCTTCGCGTGCTCAGCCGTGGCGTCGGACGTCAGGCGGACTCGGAGTCCGAGTCGCCGCCCGAGTCACCGGCGGACGCGGCCAGGTCGACCGGCGGGGCGTCGGGCACCCGCAGCGGCTTCGGCTCACCGCGGAAGGTGAACTTCGCCTTGTCGTCGGACTCGGACTCGACGTCCCAGCCCTCGACGTCGGTGATGATGATCTGGCCGGGCTGGATCTCCCCGAACAGGATCTTCTCCGACAGCTGGTCCTCGATCTCCCGCTGGATCGTGCGACGCAGCGGCCGGGCGCCCAGCACGGGGTCGAACCCGCGCTTGGCCAGCAGCTTCTTCGCGCGATCCGTGAGCTCGATCGCCATGTCCTTGTTCTTCAACTGCGTCTCGACGCGGGCGATCATCAGGTCCACCATCTTGATGATCTCGTCCTGCGTGAGCTGGTGGAAGACGATGATGTCGTCGATGCGGTTGAGGAACTCGGGCCGGAAGTGCTTCTTCAGCTCGTCGTTGACCTTGTTCTTCATGCGCTCGTAGTTGGACGCGGTGTCCTGACCCGAGGTGAAGCCGAGGCCGACGGCCTTGCTGATGTCCGACGTGCCCAGGTTGGACGTGAAGATGATGACGGTGTTCTTGAAGTCCACCGTCCGGCCCTGACCGTCGGTCAGGCGGCCGTCCTCCAACACCTGGAGCAGCGTGTTGTAGACCTCCTGGTGCGCCTTCTCGATCTCGTCGAACAGCACCACGGAGAACGGCTTGCGGCGCACCTTCTCGGTGAGCTGGCCGCCCTCTTCGTAGCCGACGTAGCCGGGAGGGGCACCGAACAGGCGCGACGCCGTGTACCGGTCGTGGAACTCGCCCATGTCGATCTGGATGAGGGCGTCGTCCTCGCCGAACAGGAAGTTCGCCAGCGCCTTCGACAGCTCGGTCTTACCCACACCAGACGGGCCGGCGAAGATGAACGAGCCCGACGGGCGCTTCGGGTCCTTCAGACCGGCCCGCGTGCGGCGGATCGCCTGGCTGACGGCCTTGACGGCGTCGACCTGGCCGATGATCCGCTTGTGCAGCTCGTCCTCCATGCGGAGCAGACGCGTGGTCTCCTCCTCGGTGAGCTTGAACACGGGGATGCCGGTCCAGTTCGCCAGCACCTCCGCGATCTGCTCGTCGTCCACCTCGGCGACGACGTCGAGGTCGCCGTCCTTCCACTGCTTCTCCCGCTCGGCCTTCTGGCCCAGCAGGGTCTTCTCGGAGTCGCGCAGCTTGGCGGCCCGCTCGAAGTCCTGCGCGTCGATCGCGGACTCCTTCTCCCGACGCACGTCCGCGATCTTCTCGTCGAACTCGCGCAGGTCCGGCGGCGCGGTCATCCGGCGGATGCGCATCCGCGCGCCCGCCTCGTCGATCAGGTCGATCGCCTTGTCCGGCAGGAAGCGGTCGTTGATGTACCGGTCGGCCAGCGTGGCGGCCGCGACCAGCGCGGAGTCGGTGATGGAGACGCGGTGGTGCGCCTCGTACCGGTCCCGCAGGCCCTTCAGGATCTCGATCGTGTGCTCCAGCGACGGCTCACCGACCTGGATCGGCTGGAACCGGCGCTCCAGGGCGGGGTCCTTCTCGACGTACTTGCGGTACTCGTCGAGCGTGGTCGCGCCGATGGTCTGGAGCTCACCGCGGGCCAGCATGGGCTTGAGGATCGACGCGGCGTCGATCGCGCCCTCGGCGGCGCCGGCGCCCACCAGGGTGTGGATCTCGTCGATGAACAGGATGATGTCGCCGCGCGTGCGGATCTCCTTGAGCACCTTCTTGAGGCGCTCCTCGAAGTCACCGCGGTAGCGCGAGCCCGCCACCAGCGAACCCAGGTCGAGCGTGTAGAGCTGCTTGTCCTTCAGCGTCTCGGGCACCTCGCCCTTGACCACCATCTGGGCCAAGCCCTCGACCACGGCGGTCTTGCCCACGCCGGGCTCACCGATCAGGACCGGGTTGTTCTTGGTGCGGCGGGACAGCACCTGCATGACCCGCTCGATCTCCTTGGTGCGCCCGATCACCGGGTCGAGCTTGCCCTCCCGCGCGCTGGCGGTCAGGTTGCGCCCGAACTGGTCGAGGACCAGGGACGACGACGGGGTGCCCTCACCGCGGCCACCGGACTCGGTGGGTTCCTTGCCGCCGGAGTAGCCGGAGAGGAGCTGGAGGACCTGCTGGCGCACCCGGTTGAGGTCCGCGCCCAGCTTGACCAGCACCTGTGCGGCGACGCCCTCGCCCTCGCGGATGAGGCCGAGCAGGATGTGTTCCGTGCCGATGTAGTTGTGCCCCAGCTGCAGCGCTTCGCGCAGCGACAGCTCGAGCACCTTCTTGGCGCGCGGGGTGAAGGGGATGTGGCCGGATGGGGCCTGCTGGCCCTGGCCGATGATCTCTTCGACCTGCTGGCGGACGCCCTCCAGCGCGATCCCCAACGACTCCAGCGCCTTGGCGGCGACACCTTCACCCTCGTGGATCAACCCCAGGAGGATGTGCTCGGTGCCGATGTAGTTGTGGTTGAGCATCCGGGCCTCTTCTTGGGCCAGGACAACCACCCGCCTCGCGCGGTCGGTGAACCTTTCGAACATTCGCACTCCCTGACTGCTGCGCCGGCGGTCCTCGGGCTCACCACTGGCTGACCGTCTGGCTGACCGTGGAGAGCGCGGCACCGTAGGACCACTGTAGTCGTCGGCCCCGACACTCTCAGTTCCCGATCGCAGGCAGCCGTCTTCGGGGATCTCTGACATCGGTACCAACGCGTGATCTGCCAGCAGGATTCCACGATTCGGGCGTTGTCCGCTCAACGCGAACATTCCACCGTTCGGCGACGGACGGGGTGACCGGGGTCACGGCCGTGGCGCGGGTTAGGTGAACCTCGGTAAGGTTAGGCTGACCTACAACCACCCACTCGACCCGACCCCACTCGACCGACGAGGACCTTCTGGACATGACCGTACCGGTGAGGACGGCGACGTGCGACGTCGTGGCGGCGCCCGTCGCGGAGTCCCTGGGGCGCGTCTCGCTGTACGAGGGCTTCGAGGTGCGGTCGGGGCTGCCCGCCGACCGGGGCGACTGGGTGCTGTGCTCGGAGTTCCTCGGCCGGCCGGAGCGGTTCGACACCTGGCGCAAGGCGTTGGCCGAGTGGCTGCGCGAGCAGTACGGCGAGGCGCCCGACCGCACCACCGCCGGGTACGTCATGAGCTGGTACCTCAACGTCGTCGGCGTGCTGGGCGGGCTGCTGTTCCACACCGCGCGGCGGGTGCCGTCGCTGCGGCCGGCGGACCTGGCGCTGCGACTGGCGCCCGAGGGCAGGCCGCACGTGGTGGGCGTGGCCCTGCTGGCCGACGAGTTCGCGTGCCTGCCGGACGACCCGGCGGCCGACCACCCGGCGGCGACCGCCGTGGCCGACGAGACCGCGCTGGCGGCGCTGCTCAGGGCCCGGTTCGCGGCGCACAGCGCGCAGTTCGTGGGCGCGTTCGGGCCGACCGTGCGGCTGGGTCGGCGGATGCTGTGGGCGGCGGCCACGGACGCGCTGGACAGCGCGGCGTGGACGGCCGGGCAGCTGTGCGGCGACGAGACGGCGGGCGTGGTGGACGCGGCGCTGCTGCTGCCGGCCAAGCTCGACCCGTTCACCTCGGCGTCGACCCTGAAGGCCACGGAGACGGGCTGGACCAGGCGGCGGGAGAGCTGCTGCTTCCACTACTGGGTCGACGTCGTCTACCGCAACGGCGTCAACGGTGACACCACCCGGCCCACCCTCGTCAGCCACACCCCCGGCGACGGCTCCGCGGACGTGCCGCTGGAGCCGACGCTGACGCTCGGGTTCAGCGAGGCGGTCGACCCGCAGTCGCTGTCCGTCACCCTGTTCGACAGCGGCCTCGCGTCGCTGCACGGTTCGCTGACCGCTTCGACCGACCAGCGCACCTTCGAGTGGACGCCGAACGGCGCGCTCAAGCCCGGCACCCGCTACACGGCCCGGGTGGACGCCGCCGACCTCGACGGCAACACCCTGGCCACCACCGCCACCTGGCCCGTCACCACCCGGTCCCCGGCGACCTGCCCGTGCACGCTGTTCAGCGCGGCGACCGTCCCGTCGACCCCGTCCGCCAACGACGGCGGGACCTACGAGCTGGGCGTCCGGTTCTCCGCGGTGCGCGGCGGCTGGGTCAACGGCGTCCGGTTCTACAAGGGCGAGGGCAACACCGGCATCCACGTCGGCTCGCTGTGGACCGCCGGCGGTGAACGGCTCGCGACCGGCACGTTCACCGACGAGACCGCAACGGGCTGGCAGACGCTCACCTTCGCCGAGCCGGTGGCCATCGCGCGCAACACCACCTACGTCGCCTCCTACACCGCGCCCAACGGGCACTACTCGGCCGACCGGCAGTACTTCGACCGCCGCAACCCCGTCATCTCGTCGCCGTTGAGCACCGCGGAGGGCCGCGCGGCCGGCGTGTTCATCCCCGGCGGGGGCTTCCCCGACCGCTCGTGGGAGACCACGAACTACTGGGTCGACGTCGACCTCACGCCGTTCGAGGACGTCACGCCGCCGGTGCACGTCGGGCACACGCCCGCGGACGGCGGCGCGGACGTCGGCCTGTCCGAACCGCTCACCGCCACCTACGACGAGCCGGTGAGCGCGGTCGACTCGACGTTCCAGGTGCAGGACTCCCACGGCGTGCCCATGCGCGGCACCCTCACCCGCGCCGACGCCGACCGCACGCTGGTCTGGACGCCGGCCGCGCCGCTGGTCCGGGGCACGACCTACACCGCCACCGCGCGTGCGGGCGACCTCTACGGCAACGTCGCGTCGAGCACGACCACCTGGTCCTACACCACCGGCAACCCGCCGTGCCCGTGCTCGCTGTTCAGCGAAGCGGCGATACCGCAGGTGTACCAGCAGACCTACTACGGCGGCGCGGGCCTCGGCGTCACGTTCGTCCCGGCCGTCGACGGGCTGGTGACGGGCGTCAAATACTACAAGTCGGCGGCCAACGGCGGTCAGCACGTCGCACAGCTGTCGCTGCCGGACGGCACCGAGCTCGCCCACCGCTCCTTCACCGACGAGACGACGACGGGGTGGCAGACGCAGCTCTTCACCACCCCCGTGCCGGTCACGGCCGGCTCGTCCTACCTGGCGTGGTACAGCACCTCGCAGGGCAACTACTCCGAGACACCCGGCTACTTCCGGTCCGGCGGAACCACCACGCCCCTGCTGAGCGCGCCCGCCGAGCCCAACGGCAGGCGGGGTCGCATCCAGGCCTACCCGGCGTTCCCGAGGGACAGCACCGGCGACAACTACTGGGTCGACGTCATCTTCACCACGACCCCGCAGGACCCGGCTTCCGCCGAACCCGTCTCCGCTGCGGTGGAGTAGTCGGACCGCCTCCCGGCGGAGGCGCGGTGGAGATCGACACCAGCGCGGCGGCGGGGTGGTCCGGGCCGGCGCCCGGTCGCGGAGAACGCGGGAAAGCGCGGCAACACTTCTCCGCGTGACTTGTCCGCGTCGGCAACCGCGCGTTTACCGGGGGAGCGCCACACCGCGCCTCGCGGAACTCCGCGTGTCGTCCGAGAAGATAGCACTTCGGTCTCCGAAGTATCAGGGGCGGTGAACATCCATAGCTGATGCATATAGTCGAAGCTATGTGGAAATCCGGTCTCTGAAGAGCGTTTTCCCAGCATGTGAGGCTGATGAAGTTCACTCGGATGGACCAGTTTATCGCTGGGGGATATCAGCCTCCGGCCTGCTTGACAGGCTCGCGAGGGCCAACCTACGCTCGGCCTCGCCGGTCAATCTGCGGCCATTGTCGAAATCAATTTCGATGCGTCGGCGCGGTGCGCCGAATGGTTCAACCCAATGGTTCGAGGGGGAGAATAGTCATGAACGAGGAAGCTGTGCGCGACGCCGACGACACCACCGCGCAGGACGGGTCGGCCCCCGCCGCGGACGTCGAGGCCGCCGACCTCGGGATCGAGGAGTTCGACCTCGACGACATCGAGGTGATCGAGAGCAAGGTGTTCGGCTGATCGGTTCGTGACGTCCGGCTGGGATGAGGTGTGCTCGTCGTGAAATACCTTCCGATCGTCCCGAAGACCGTCCCCGAGCCCGAGCAGTCCGATGTGGACACCGGTGCGGCACGCCCGGTCAAGGTGGGCCTGGTGGCCTACAACTGGGAAGCCGACACGTCCCTCGCGCTCTGGAACCTGATCAACTACGCCCGGCTGGACGAGTTGGTCGCCGAGCACGTCACCTTCGAGCAGCACTGCGCCGCGACGCC
The DNA here is from genome assembly GCF_040639995.1 of Actinosynnema sp. NPDC023658. Taxonomy (NCBI): domain Bacteria; kingdom Bacillati; phylum Actinomycetota; class Actinomycetes; order Pseudonocardiales; family Pseudonocardiaceae; genus Actinosynnema; species Actinosynnema sp. NPDC023658. Next base: position 6,333 of record NZ_JBFAAX010000182.1, read on the forward strand.
CAAGACCGGCATCGCGGAGAAGGAGGAGCTGTTCCGCGTGCTCGGCTGGGTGCGCGACAACCAGTTCGACGTGGTCGGGTTCTCCTGCTACATCTGGAACATCAAGTTCGTCAACCAGCTGGCCCAGGCGATCAAGGAGGTCTGGCCGCACATCACCGTCGTCTACGGCGGGCAGCAGATCCGCGGGTTCTACGTGCCGCAGGTCTTCGAGCGCGAGCGCTGCGTGGACATCTGCGTGGTCAACGAGGCCGAGATCACCTTCCAGCGGCTGCTGCGCCACTTCGTCGTCGGTGACCCGAGGATCTCCCAGATCCCCGGCCTGGCCTACTGGGCGGCCCCGGACGACCCGGACAAGGTGCACTGGTTCGACGGCACCAGCCTGCTGCCCTCCGGCTTCGGCTACCACGAGACCGGTGAGGCCAAGCTGGTCGACCACCTCGACGACATCCCCTCGCCCTACCTGCGCGACGCCGAGCTGCCCGTCGGCGGCGCGTTCCTCTACGAGGCGTCCCGCGGCTGCCCGTACGCGTGCTCGTTCTGCATCTGGGGCGAGTCCAAGGGCGTGCGCGAGTACCCGATGGAACGGGTGCGCGAGGAGCTGGAGTCGATCCTGCGCCACCAGCCGTCGCACATCATGTTCTGCGACGGCACGTTCAACATGCGCAAGGCCCGCGCCGCGGAGATCCTCGGCATCCTCAACGACCACCTGCGCGACCGCCGGGTGCGCCCCTTCAGCCTCCTGCTGGAGCTGAAGCTGGAGCTGATCGACGACCACCTGGCCGCCGTGCTGGACGAGCTGGTGACGCTGAACCCGCTGGTCACCGTCGAGTTCGGCATGCAGAGCGCCACCCAGGAGGCGGCGGACCTGATGCGCAGGCCGTTCAAGGAGGACAAGTACCGCGCGGCCTGGAACCGGCTCACGCCCAAGCTCCAGTCCTCCGCCGTGATCGACTGCATCTACGGCCTGCCCGGTGACGGCGTCGAGCAGTTCAAGACGTCGGTCGACTTCGCGTTCTCCCTGGCGCCGCACCGGATGCAGTGCTTCCGGCTGTCGATCCTGCCCGGCTCGGAGTTCGAGCGGCAGGCCGAGGCGCACGGCATCAAGTACGCCCGCGAACCCAACCACGCGGTCTACGAGACCAAGTGGCTCGACCTGGACGGGATGGCGTGGGCCGAGACGTTCGGCTTCGCCGTCGCGGACCTCTACCACTTCCACGGCACGTCGATCCGCTGCCTGCTCGGCCTGCCGGCCGCCGCGGACGTGCGCTTCAGCGACCTGGTGACCGAGTTCGTCGAGTGGGCCGGCCGCGAGCGCGTCATGGGAACCTCCTACGACGGCAACACCCCCGACGGCCGCTGGCGCGCGATCAACCTCAGCGCGCTGTTCGAGTCGTTCGCGTTCGACGTGCTGCTGCCGCGGCTGGCGGGCGACGACGCGCCGCACCTGGTCGACAAGCTGGGCGAGCTGATCCACTACGAGACCCAGATGGGCCGGATCGCGATCGAGGGCCTGCCCGGGGTGCGGCTCGGCGTGGACCTCTCGGTCCACGCGCAGCTCATGCACGCGCGCTACGACCTGTCGAGCTTCATCGTGTCGAACCGGGGCCGCACCCGGCTGGACATCGGTGAGCTGCGCGAGTCGCCCACGTGGATCGCCTTCACCGTGAAGGCGGGCCACCAGGAAGTGCGCGTGCCCATCGCGTACCGGATCAGCGACCGCACCGCGGCGCTGCTCGGCCGGGTGCGCGACACCGGGGACATCGCCTCGGTGCGCCCGCAGACGATCGACCGCCTGGTCGAAGTCGGCCTGCTGGCCTGAAGACGGAGGAACTTCTCTTGATCGACCCGGAGTGGGCGCTGTACCTGGCGCTGTTCGCCGTCGCGGCGACCTTCACCCCCGGTCCCAACGCGTTGCTGCTGCTGACGGTCGCGGCGCGGTTCGGGTTGCGCCCGGCCGTGCCCGCGGCCCTCGGCGTGGCCATCGGCATCCCGTCGGTGATCGTGGTGATGGGCGCCGGACTGGGTGGCGTGCTGGACGCGGTGCCCCGGCTGCGCGTGGTGATGCACGTGCTGGCCACGCTCTACATCTGCTGGCTCGGTTGGCAGATCCTGCGGATGGGACCGCCGGGCCAGACCCTGCCGGACGACGCCCGGCCGGTCACGCTGTGGCAGGCCGCGGCGTTGCAGTGGATCAACCCGAAGGTCTGGACGATGGCGATCGGCGCGATCGGCGCCTACGGGTTGGAGGACCGGCCGATCGTGGGTGCGCTGCTCGTCGGCGCGGTGTTCGCGGTGGTGTGCGTGCCGGCGGTGAGCGCGTGGACGCTGTTCGGCTCCGCGCTCAGGCGCTGGCTGACCTCGGCGGTCCGGTTGACGGTGTTCAAGGTCGCGATGGGTGGGGCGCTGCTGGTGTCGATCGGCCTCACCTGGGTGACGTAGACGTGATGCAGAGGAAGCGCGAGGGGAGTTGTCGTGGACAAGCCCGCCCCGGTCGGTGTGGGGATCCAGTACAACCCGGAGATCCTGGACTGGTTCCCGTTCGACTCGCTCGAGGTCGACCTGTTCGAGGTGCTGCTGGACCCGTTCATGGGGCCGCTGGACGGCCCGTCGATCTTCCAGCCGGGCGCCTACGAGCGGTTGATGGAGCTCAAGAGCGAGCACCTGCTGCTCGCGCACTCCAACTACGGCTGCGACTTCGGGTTCGGTGACCTGTCCCGCACGCCCGCGGTGCGCCGCCACGTGCCGATGACGAAGGCCATCGACAGCCCGTGGGTGGCCAACCACAGCTTCTACGGCGACGAGTCGTGGCTCGACATCTGGAGCAGCCCGGTCCAGTTCTCACCGGCGGAGGTGCGGCGGATCGCGGCACGCGCGCGTGAGCTCCAGGAGCTGTACGGGGTGCCGCTCGCGCACGAGAACGCCACCTACTACCTGGCCACGCCGGGTTCGACCATGCGCGAGGCCGACTTCATGGCCGAGCTGGTCGAGCGGTCCGGCACGTTCCTGCACCTGGACCTGCACAACGTCTACGCGAACTCGTTGAACCTCAAGGGGTTCGACCCGTGGGCGTACCTCGACACGATCCCGCTGGACCGCGTGCTGGCCGTGCACCTGGCCGGCGGCAGCTGGCACCAGGGGCTCTACCACGACTGGCACGACAACCCGGTGCCCGACGCGGTGTGGGAGATGCTGGACTGGCTGCTCGCCCGCGCCCAGCCCGGCGCGGTGATCCTGGAGTACCAGGGCCGCATGCACCACGAGGGCACCCGGCTGCTGGACCAGGACGACGAGCCGATGATCGTGCGCGACCTGAACAAGGCGAAGGCCGCGTGGGCCAGGGCGGCCGTGGCGAGGGGAGCGGCGTGATGGCGGTGGAGCTCGACGCGCAGACCGTGTGGCACGCGTGGCGGCGGGTCATGCGCGAGGACGCCGTGCAGGACGCCATGTTCTCCGGCACGGTGGCCGAGCGCGCCGACGAGCTGGGCCTCAGCCCGGCCGAGCGCGAGGTGGTCGAGGCCTACGCCACCACCCCGGCGGGCACCCGGTTCTTCATCGAGAGCTTCCGGTTCCGGATGGCCAGCTCCTTCTTCAACGCCCTGGAGACCGCGGCGCCGCTGACCCACCGGCTGATGCGCACCCACCAGGTCGACCTCGACGCGCTGGGCGCCGAGTTCCTGGAGTCGGTCGGCTGGCGGGACTTCGGGCCGTACGTCTACACGTACGGCCGCGAGGTGCTGCACTTCCTGCTCGCCCACCCGGAGGCGAGCGGTCTGCGCGGGCTGCCCGACGTGGTGGCGATCGAGCTGGCTGCCGTGGAGATCACCATCTCCTCCTCCGGGACCGCGCCGGACTTCACGCCCCTGGCGGGCATGTACCGCGCCAGCTCTGTGGTCACCTCGGTGACGACCGAGCTGGACGTGTCGGGGATGCTGCGGTCCGGCTCGGTCGAGTTCGCCGACCGGCCGAAGACGTTCCTGGTCTACCTGAGCCCCCCGGACCTGCGCCGACGGGTGGTCGCCGTGCCCGCCCACGCCGCCGAGCTCGTCCTGTCGCTGCGCACACCCCGCGCCGCCGGGCCGGAGGACGACCCGGCGCTGCTGGCCACGCTCGTCCGGCTCGGCGCGCTGATCGGTCCGGGAGCCCCGTAGATGCTCTTCCCCTGGCTGTGGCTGCGCTCGACCGGGTTCCCGTTCAGCTGGGTGGACGAGTCGGCGCTGCCCGCGCCCGACGACACCGGCGCGTTCGCGCGGGACGTGCTCGTCGCGCGGGCGCGGCTCGTCGGGCGGATGACCGACCCGGCGGTCGTCGAGGCGCTGGTGCTGTCCAACCCGGACGCGGCCGACCGGATGGCCGCGCTGGCGGGCACCGACTTCGGCGTGCACTCACCGCGCTGGCTGTCCCGCTTCGGCGACGCCACCCGCCAGGCCGAGC